>NZ_VHOP01000033.1:0-26608 GCF_008704325.1 Acetobacter sp. DmW_125128
CCTCAGATGGTCCGTCTTTCGACGAACGCATCAGGCCAGTGCTATCCGCGCTCACTCACGACACAAAATGCAACTGTAGTGCTAGGTAGAGCTGAGGTTGCCTGCGTATTGAACGCGCAAATCCAATATTTTAGCCTCTAAAGAGGCAGAGAATGCATTCAACAGAGTAAATTGTGCTGAAATCCATGTTTATTTTGTGGGTAGAGGATTGCCATTTTGCGCACGACATATTATTTCTAATTCGAAACGTACGTGTTGGTCTTACAATTGCGGTGAAGGCATCATGCTGCTGAATACTTTATTTGTGTTCGGCTGGTGGCAAGTGTGGATCAATACGTTTCGTATTCGTCACTATTTCTGATGCGCAAGAGAAGTGATACATGCGACAGACCAAAACCGATCGAAGTGCCTTCAAATTTGTATTGCTATCATGTTGCGCTGCATTTTTGTGTGAAACAGCTACATCCGTAGCTCACGCACAAACATCTGCACCTGCACAGGTTCAGGTGGGAGACATCGCCAAAACTCTTAAGCCCGAAGAGGCAGAAAAGGGGGCAGGTACCCCAACAGATGGAGAAGAGCCGCCTGCCACTTCTCTTTCTGAAGAGGAAGAGGCCATGAAGCCCAAGGCAGGCAACCTGTTCCATGTTAAACCCGGACACACACCCACATACTGGGAAGGTCTGGAAGGGCATGTCTCCATTGAAGCAGGGATTTCAGGAAACCCCTGGACCCGTTCTGGCCGCAACTTTGCGCAGTATTATTCAGATCGTGCCAATACGGTCACGCTGAACCAGATCATTGGCTCTCTGTCTCATCCTGTCACGTCTGTAGGCAGCGGATACGGCATCGGTTTTGTGCTGGAGGCCATGTATGGTTCCGATGCACGGTTTGACCCCACAATCGGGATGGGGTCTGGGTCTTTGCATGGTCTGTATCAATGGGCACCCACACAGGCGCATCTGGATGTACATCTACCGTGGATCTTCAAGCGCGGCATTGATGTGCAGATCGGCCAGATGTACGGCATTATGGGGGCAGAAGGCACACCCGCTCTTGCACGGCCATTCTACACATATAACTACGCCTCAGATTATATCGTACCGTTTCAGACGGTAGGCATTCTGGCCACCATGCATCTGACACGTCATATGGACTGGATTTTGGGGGTGGATGCAGGGAACTCCACAACCTTTGGTGCCTCTGGCAACAACAACAAGCCCAAGGGTTATTTTGGTCTGGCGTGGAACAAGCTGATGGATGGCAAGCTGGATGTGCATGCCATCGGGCATTTTGGGCCGCAGGGCAACAATGGCCGCACCATTGTTTCACCCACAGGGTGGGTGAGTGCAGGCATTGGCAAGCAGGCCAACAGCCTTATGCAGTATAATGCGGATGTGATGGCCTCGTATCATATCAATGATAAGATGACTGTTTCTGTGGATGGTACCTATCTGCACGATGATTCTTTGCGTGATGATGCTTATGGGGTGACAACCTATTTTTCTTACGACATTCACCCTTGGCTGACATTTAATGCACGCGGCGAAATCTTTCGTGACAATACAGGTGGGGTGATTACGGAATATTCCAGCTTTAACTCTCTTACGCAGGCTCTGAGCAACCAGCCTTTCCCATATTACAATGCCTTGCCCACAACCTATGGGGAGCTGACGGTGGGCGTCTCCTACAGGCCCGAGTTCGTGAACAAAAGGCTGGCGCTGGGCGGCTTTACTATCCGGCCTGAAATTCGGCTGGATAAATCCCTTAACGGCACGCATCCATTCAACCAGGCAGGCACTGTGCAAAACCCAACTGTTAATAACGGCACAAACAACATGCTCTGGTTCAGTTGCGATGCAACATGGTCGTTCTAAGGTGTTTTTAAAAATATAGAGGTGATAAGAATACGGGAGATATAAAAACAAAATCTCCCGTTTTTTAGCTTTCTATTTTATACAGCATAAAGAATGATGCATCTGCCTGAATATGTCGGGCATTGCTATTTTGGCTTCAATAGAACAGTCAGTCTCACCAACTGTCTCACGCATGAGACAATTGGTAACATTTTCTACAAACTCGCGTGAAAAACAGGACAAAAGTGTGACGGCATTGTGTCCTTTTATGTTGTGCAGGGCCATTGGCCGCTGCGTGAGCATGGTATCTCAGGATCATGCCGCCGTAACGGCTCGTGAAACTGTAGAAAGAGCACGAGTATGCGAGAGAGTCAGGCGAGGTTATTCTCGCTCATAACCTCTATTCTGCTTGCCATTGTGGGGCTTTTCCTCTTCTTTGGCGGCGCGGAACTTCTGTTCCTTGGTGGTTCCTGGTTTTATATTATTGCTGGCGGTGTCATGCTGGGGGCTGCTATCAGCGGCTTTCGCAAGCCTGCTCTGGCTATGCGGCTGTATGCAGCTTTGCTGCTTGTGGCCACTATTTGGTCTTTATGCGAAGTCGGGCTGAATATCTGGGGTCTGGAAGTTCGTCTCTTTACGCTTATCGGGCTAGGTGTTTGGCTTCTGCTGCCAGGTGTTTGGCGCTCGGGCAATAGCTGGCTGGGTGATAAGCGCGAAGTTCTGGGTTCTTTGGTGGTTTCCTGCCTTGTTGTTGTGGCAAGTTGCTTCAGTTCTTATTCCATTGATGGCACCGTACCGGCAGACCGCATGGCAGCAAGCGGCCAGTCTGATGAAACATCAGCAGGTGTGCCAGATGGAGATTGGACGGCTTATGGCCGCACTGTTGGCGGGGACCGTTACACTCCATTGGGGCAGATTACGGCTTCCAATATCTCGCACCTCAAACGTGCATGGGTTACCCGCACGGGGGATGTGCAGCAGCAGGGTGAAGGCACTGTAGCTGGGCCAGACCAAGGGCATGAGTTTAATCTGGAACTTACGCCCATTAAAGTTGGTGATACACTTTACATGTGCACACCCCATAGCTGGGTGATGGCGCTGGATGCAGCCACAGGTAAAGTGAAATGGAAGTTTGATCCGCACCCTGCAACGGCAGATTTGGACAAGAACGTCTATCTGGCTTGCCGCGGTGTTTCTTACTACCATATTCCTGATGAAATTCAGACAAGCTGCCGTAACCGCATTTACTCACCAGTTGCTGATGTGCGCATGGTGGCGGTAAACGCAGAAACCGGCAAACCCTGTGAAGATTTTGGGGATCACGGCTTTATCTCCCTGCGCCAGTATCTGGGCCATGTGCCGCATGGGTTCCATTTTGTAACCTCTCCGCCAATGGTAGCCAAAAACCGCGTGATTACTGGCGGGTGGATTTTTGATAACCAAGCCAATTTCGAGCCCTCCGGCGCTATCCGTGCGTTTGACGCCACAACAGGTGAAATTGCTTGGGCGTGGGATGCAGGGCATCAGCCAGAAACATGGAAACCCGGCCCGAATGATGAGCTAACGCGTGATACACCCAATGCTTGGGGTGTTTACACGGCAGACCTCAACCTTGGGCTTGTTTACATTCCTACGGGCAATTCTCCGCCAGATAACTGGGGCGGAACCCGTCGTCCGTTTGACGATGCAACATCCTCTGCCACAATTGCGCTGGATATTGTAACGGGTGAACGCCGCTGGACCTATCAGACCGTGCATCACGATCTGTGGGATATGGATCTGCCCTCCGGCCCATCCATGGTTGAACTTCCCGGCGCGAATGGTGAGCAAGTTCCCGCACTGGTGCAGAGTACCAAGCGTGGTGAGTTTTTTGTTCTGGACCGCCGCACCGGCACGCCTGTTCCGGGTTATCCGGTTGAAGAAAAGCCGGTTCCCACAGCAGGCCATGCGCCGGATGACCGTGTCTCTCCTACACAGCCTTATCCTGTTGGCATGCCTTCTCTTACACCGGCCAATCTTAAAGAGTCTGATATGTGGGGGGCAACGCTGCTAGACCAGATGATCTGCCGTATCCAGTATCGTCAGTCTGCTTACGAAGGGCAGTTCACACCACCGCATGTGGGTCAAACAACCATTGTTTATCCTGCATTTTACGGTGTTGTAGACTGGCAGGGTATTACCATTGACCCGCAGCGTAAGATTATGCTGGCCAATGCAAGTTATCTGCCTTTCCGTATCAAGCTGGAAAAACGTACGGGAATGGAGCAGGCCGGTACGCTGCCAAAATGGACCGGCAGTGGGGAAGAACCTGCGCCTAAAGGTGATGCCCTTTCTGTTTCTCCAGATTACGGAACACCCTATATTGCGCTTACCAACCCTTGGCTGAACCCACTACAGATCCCTTGTAAGGGGCCGGTTTGGGGCACGCTGACGGCGATCGATCTGGTTACCAAGAAGATTGTCTGGCAGCATCCTGTTGGCACAACGCGTGATACCGGGCCTTTCCGTACCCATAACAACCTGCCTTTGCCTACCGGTATGTATAATATTGGCGGCAATATTGTTACCAAAGGTGGCGTTGTGTTTATGGGTGCCACAGCAGATGATTATCTGCGGGCATTTGATCTGGCGAGCGGTAAGGTTATCTGGCGTGATCGCCTGCCAGCAGGCGGCCAGGCTACCCCCATGAGCTACGAAGCTGGTGGCAAGCAGTATGTGCTGATTGCAGCCGGTGGCCACGGTGGCCTTGGTACCAGAAGCGGTGATTACATTATCGCTTACACGCTTGATGGTGAGAAAGCTTCTCCCGCTCAGTAACGCGTTAACACATTGGGGTTCCAGTTTATCTGGAACCCCGCATCACGCGTTTATTTGATTGTTATTGTTGCTTATCGGAATATTCAGATGCGTTTGATAGAAGGCGGGGAGCGTCTGCTTTCCCTCGTGCGTTTCGTCATGCCTACAGTGATTGTGTGTCACGTAGTTCCTGCGCGAGCTGCGGATATCACGTTGGGCATTATTGGCCCCCATGAATATGACCTACCTGTGGATTTCAAGCCATTTAACGTGCTGGTGCAGTATGGTGATGGAAACGCCGCAGGCCATAGTTACGGAAGTGGTGGACAGCGTACGCCAACTGGCGGCAGCCATACATGGTCGGGTATGACAAAATATGTGCACTTTCGTAGTTTTGAAGCCATTCCTCATGTCGGATTTGCTTTTGAGTTGATCCAAACCGAAAGCTACAAACTGGCAGATGGCACAAATTACGGTGGGCTAGGGCCTACTATTGTTGGGCCAGCAGCATGGTTTAAGCCCAATAAGCACAGTACTTTTGGCATACAAACCTTTATGCAAACGCCATATGGCACAAGAGATGCAACATCTACAAATTATTGGTCAAATATATCCAGTTTAATATTTGATTATGAATGGAAACACTTCAGTTTTGATGGTGATGCCGGCACGGTTGTTGGGTCTACAAAACATCAAAAAGACCAGCATAGCTATTCACCCGGCGTGGTGTTTTACACCAACTTGCGATTTAGCTGGAAAGCGACCAAGAAGTTCGAGCCATTTCTTGCATTTGACTGGCAGAATGTAACAGGAACGCGCGATAATACGCTACGTCAGTATCTGGATAATTCTAACAGCCGTGAAATCGCTCTGGGCCCGGGGCTTATGTATAATATTAACCAGCACTTTTCGCTAACAGCCCGCTACTCGCATTCTCTTGAAGGGCGAAATACACCAGAAACGAATGCCTATTACGTAAAGTTTGTTTACCTTTGGCAGTAGGCTTTGTTTTTGAATAACAAAAAGTTTACTTGGAGAAGATAGGTAAAAAATAAAATACATAAATTACCTATGAGAGTTATATTTTTTATGTATAAGAGAAAAGCAACGTTAGAAAAGCCTTTAATATGTCCTTGCCGGATATGGTAGAGCCCTCGCGATGAATACACGGCCTTTTTCTCAACACACTGTTTCCAAAGCAGAAAGCCCGGAAGAAACAGTACAGAAATCTTGGATACGTTGCGAGACATCCTACCAGCTTGATCCTTCCCAAAAATGGAAGGCAGACGTTCTGTGTGGTGCAGAATTTCGGCATGTTAGCAGCCGGTCCGCATTGCTTTTGCGCCAAGCTTCGGAAGAAATGCAGCACCTTTTTACTTTGGTGCAAGGTTTGGGGCTTATGGTATTGTTGGCCGATCCAAACGCCATGATTCTGGCACGCTGCGCAGATGAAACACACCTTTCCGTTTGCCGCCGCCTTAATCTGCGTGAAGGTGCCATCTGGAGCGAAGAGATAGCAGGCACTAATGGTATTGGAACATGCGTAGAGGATAGATGCCCAGTTTTTCTGGGGCGAGGCGCGCATTGGCGCTTTTGTTTTTCCTTGCTGATTAGTTATGCTGTGCCGATATTCGATGCACAGGGGCGTGTTGCAGGAGCCCTAAACCTTGCCTCCATGAATGGCAAAACAGTCCAGCCTATTGACAAACTGCTAATGGAAACACTTGCGCAATCTGGCCGGCGTATTGAAGAACAGCTTTTCCGTAACAGTTATGCAGGGCAAAAAATACTTACCTTGGGTTCTGTAAGGGGGTGCTCAGCACCTTTGGTTTCTATTAACGACCAAGGGGAGATTACAGGTGCCACGCATGCTGCGCGTGAATGGATGGGCTGGACAGATCAAACTATTGCCCAACATCCCAACCTGTTAACCGAACTGGAAGAGGGTTCGGAAATAAGTTTCCAAAAGGCGGAAGAAAACGTTATCCGCTCCGCTTTGGCTGTTTCTCAGGGAAATGTTACGCAGGCTGCACGTTGTTTGGGAATTAGCCGTGCAACACTTTACCGCAAGATGAAGGGTTTTGGAATTAACTAAAAGCCTTTACTGGAACGGGAAGTACCGGAAAGTTACGTAAACTGTGTTGCCTGATGTTGCCGGGTCTACGCTATCGCCATGCCCATCATTACCCTTAAAGGCGAACTTGCGCACAAAGGTATATTGCAAGCCTGCCATCATGCTTCCGTAACGGCCTTGCAAAAAGTGCCACCAGCCGCCAGCGGTAAAGGAGGCAAGGGTGTGTGTTTGTGCACTGCATACTCCAAATTCCACATCGCACCCAGCCAGATCCAGATCGTTTACGCCGTAACCATATTGCTTGCCATCTGCGCCAATATAACGTTTGCGACCAGAAGCTTCCACACCCCCATAAGTGTAAAGCAGCACGGAAGAATTGGGGTGCCCCACCAAGCCGAGTGACCCCATAATTTCGGGAACAGGCGTAAGCTGCCCACGGCCGTTGAATGTTGTATCTGGTATCTGGGTTGGTCCATAACGGCCAATGCCATCACCGGCCAGAACATCGCCGGTAAGGTGTAGGCGGTTCGTGCCCAAGGGGGCTGTCATACCAGCACCTACGCCGCCACCAAAATGGGTGTGTTTTTTGGTTGTTGTTGTTCCCGGCTCCACGGCAAGAGAGCGGAACCAGCGCGCAAGGCCGAACACTTCATAATGACCGAAGGATGTATCTGCCGCTGCCTTCAGAATCATATCTGGAACAGGGTTGTAAGAGTAATTTGTGGCTGCGTTTAGCAGCATTCCCCCGGTATTGGCATAGTAAACACGCGCGCCTTCTGCTTGCCCCCGCGCAGCAGGAATGGTGCTGCCAGAACTGACAGTGGAAGAGAAACCAACGGTCGCCTGAGGGTCTTCAATAGAAAGGCCAAGCCAGTATTTCTGATTCCAGTCCTTGCCAATTCGGATTTGAGGTACGCGTGTAAAAACAATACCGGGCAACTGGTTGTTATCTGTAACTGCGGGCAATTCTTCTTGGCGGGGAATAATGCCTTTGGCGTAGTTTGTAGCCAAGCTCCATGCTTGCCCCATAAGAATATGTAAGCCCCAATCCTTTTGGGTGAACGTAAAGTAACCTTGCCGCAGACGCGGCGTGTAGCCGTTAATTTGCACGCTGTTAGTTGTGCTGCCAGAACCCGCAAAATCACTTTCAACATAAGCCTGCAAGCGGGAAGACTTGCTGGGGTTAGCTTCCATTAAAATAGACAGGCGGCTGAGCTGAGCAGAAAGCCGTTCTTCAGACAACCCATGGTTGGGGCTGTTGGCATAAGGAAAATTGCCCCAGCCCGTTGCCGGACCGCTGGTCATGTTGGAACTACGCCAGATATTGGACATATCTATAAAGCCACCCAGCTTTACAGATATGCCACCAATACTGAAAATGGGCGGTAATCTATCAACTTCTGTTTGCGTAATGGCAGTAGGGCTGGAAGATGAAAGATCGATTGAGGAATGGCTTTTTTCTTCTGCATCTGCGCCAGAGGGTAAGTCAGAGCCAGTGGCTCCGGGTAGCCACTTAAAGTTCACACCGTTTTTTGCAGTTCCGCCTTGCGTATTGGAGGCAGTTTTAACTGGGGCTTCATCTGGTGAGAAGCGGATGGAAGGATCTTCCCGATCTGCTTGATTTGCGTAAGCAGTGGCAAGCTTATTGCCAGTATGTGCGCTTGCAGGTGTATTGGCGCTATGGGCAACATTACGAGCGGGGGCAGAGGTGCCTGTATGCCGCTTGGCCTGACGGGATTCAATTGCTTCCACCTGCGCAGCCAACCGGCGCATTTCCGCCTTAATGGCTGCCAGTTCCTGCGCATCATCTGCCAGAGCGGGGGCAGAAAGCAGTATGGTGCAGGTAAATACGCTCCCTGTCAGTAACAGTTTTCTCATATTTCCCACGGTATGTGCATGTTGAATGCTGTACCATTGCACGATGAAATTATTTGCATGATAATTTTTTATGGAATCATGCATTGAGCCAAGTTCATGAGGGCGCAATATGTCACGCCCTTTTGAATGATGTAAACAAAGCGTGTAGAATAAACATTTGGCGATAGCAAGTCTATGAAGTGGCCAAATTCATAGCAGAAATGCATCTTGGTTTTTCTAGCCCTTACTTAGTAAAGGAGTTAGTGAAACGATATATATAAGTAAATTTCAAAAATCTTATAAATATCTGGTTGAAAATCATCATCGTCTAAATGTGATGGGCGTGGCCTCATTTTTAGACGCGGAAGAGGTCTATGCTGCTCAAACCAGAAAGCTGGCTGAACGTCACGAGCCAGCAGGGAGGTCATGTATCATGAGCAATAATCCGCAAATTCGTTTTTGTCCTGTAGGCATTCAGGCCACAGGTGTCCGGCAGGAACGGGATTCAATGGGAACCATAGATGTTCCGGCAGACAAATACTGGGGAGCACAAACCCAGCGCAGTCTGGTGCATTTTTCCATTGGCACAGAGCGTATGCCTCTACCGCTGTATCATGCATATGGCATTGTTAAAAAAGCGGCTGCGTTGGTGAACGCGGCAGAAGGGCGTATGCCGCAATGGAAGGCAGATCTGATAGCTACGGTTGCAGATGAAGTTACAGCAGGTAAGCTGGATGCACATTTTCCGCTGTTTGTTTGGCAGACAGGGTCTGGCACCCAAACAAATATGAATGTGAATGAGGTTATTGCAAACCGTGCCATTCAGCTTGTAGGTGGCAAAATTGGCTCTAAAACACCCATCCATCCCAATGATGATGTGAACATGGGCCAATCCAGCAACGATTCATTCCCAACGGCCATGCATGTTGTCACATTGCTGGAAATTGAAAACCGACTTTTGCCCAGCGTAGAAAAGCTTATAGAAGCTTTACGGCAAAAGGCTGAACAATGGATGGACGTTGTTAAAATTGGCCGTACCCATTTACAAGATGCTGTACCTTTAACAGTAGGGCAGGAATGGTCTGGCTGGGTGCAAATGCTAGAAGATGCGCTTTGTGGCCTGCGTAAAGATCGTGAAGCTTTGTTCGAGCTTGCTGCTGGGGGTACTGCTGTTGGCACGGGGCTGAATGCGCCAGTAGGTTTCAGCAAAGCCATAGCTGCGCGTATAGCAGAGCTAACAAAGCAGCCATTTGTTACGGCGCCTAACAAATTTGCTGCGTTAAGTGGGTTGGATGCCATGGCCAGAACATCTGCGGGTTTGCGCGGCTTGGCGGTGCCATTGCTGAAAATTGCCAACGACATGCGCTGGCTGGCCTCCGGCCCACGTTGCGGGTTAGGTGAACTGCATCTGCCCGAAAATGAACCTGGCTCTTCTATCATGCCCGGCAAAGTGAATCCCACCCAATGTGAAGCAATGGTGATGATTGCAACGCAGGTGTTGGGGAATGATAACACCATTGCTTTTGCAGCTAGTCAGGGCCAGTTGGATCTGAATGTTATGCGGCCGGTAATATTGGCCAACTGTCTTGCCAGTATCCGTATTTTGGCCGATGGCTGCCATAACTTCCGCATTTTTTCTGTTGAAGGTACGCAACTAAACGAAAAGCGGCTCAAGCAGAATGTGGGTGGGTCCGTTATGCTCGTTACCGCTTTGGCCCCTGTTATTGGCTATGACAAGGCTGCGGAAATTGCGCACATTGCCATGGAGCATGATCTTTCCCTCAAGGATGCGGCCCTTAAATCTGGTTACGTAGATGCAGCTACTTTCGACAAGGTGGTAAACCCACTTGATATGGTGGGAGAAGGCGTTGCCGGGGCCTGAATACTAAATATTTCAAGCCTTAACGGAGTGGGGAGGGTTTCTCTCTCCCCTTCATTTTACGGTAAAATCAAAAACCACCACATTGGCCAGAAATGGTGCAGCAAATTTTTTAAAGGCATCATGCGCGGGGTCAAAACATCCGCTCGTGTGTACAATCGGGCGACCTACATAGTAATTACGATCACCTTCTGAACGGAAGGTAACAAGATACCCATAATCCAGCCCGTGATCTGCATTTTCACCACTATTTTGTGGCCCAGATTCCAAGTTGGCAACAACCGGTTTGCCATTCGGTCGGCGTGAGTGTGTCGCCAGTTCCAGAAAACGACGTGTGACTTCCTGCCTTTCGGCAGCAGTCGCTGTGGTGCGGAACTGAAGCATCACCATATGCCGCACAGTGCCGGGGCGAAAGTCTGGCGCAGTAAAGCGCTGTTCACCTATCTGTTTCACCAACGCATACGTGGCCTGTGCGGCTGCATCCAGCGTGAGGGTTTCATTTGCACAGGCGCGGGTAGAGTAAATGCCTGATCCGGTAAAAAACAAACCTGCTATCAAGCCCAAGCGGATGGAAAGATGAGATGTTATGGTCATCTGTCTTTCATAACACAGATTGCTGCTGGCTCACCTAATGCTACAGGCTGCCTCTCTCTTAAATATGGAAGTACGTTTGGCTTTTTGACAAGCAAGGCTTGTGTTGCGTAACAGGACGACCGTGAAGAGAGATTTTGTATCCGCCGCAGCCAAGAAAGGAGGCAGATAGCGTGACACAGCGTTTTACGCCGCCAGAGGTTAAAGGGTGGTGTCCGGGTCTGTTTGCCCCCATGCAAGCCAAAGATGGCTGGTTGGTGCGTGTAAGGCCACCATTGGGCCGGATAACTGCGGCGCAGGCTGTTTTTCTGGCACAGATTGCAGAGCGTGAAGGCAATGGGCTGATCTGCCTTACCAACCGCGCCAGCTTGCAATTACGTGGGTTCTCTCATAACAACGCCTTGCGTTTTCCCGAACTGGCCGTTCTGGCAGGTTTAGGTATGGCCAATCCTGAGCATGAAAAGCGCTTGGCGTTATTGGTATCCCCTTTGGTGGGGTGTGATCGATCCTGTGCTCCAGATACGTTGGAATGTGCCGCAGCTTTGCGCATGGCCTTGTGTCATGCCGATAATCTTTCTGTATTGCCGGATAAGTTTGGCTTTGCCGTAGATGGCGGAGGGCTGTTTACTGTTGGGTTGTTGAAGGCAGATATCACGTTGCAAGCCAATGGGGCGGGGTTGTGGTCTGTTGTATGTGGCAATCAGAAAAGCAAAGCTGCTCCAATTCAGACCATAGTTGAATTGGCTGTAAAGCTGGCCGCGGCTTTTACCGCCATCCCGGAAGGTAAGCGGCCAGCACGGTACCCAGCAACGGGTAAAATGCTCTTTCAGGCCATTCATCAGCCTTATTATCCAGCAGAAGTTACGAGTGCAGCCGTGCCGGATCCGGTTTTATTAGCAGGCTCAATAGGTGCTGCCTTATATGCCCTTAATGCGCCATTAGGCATTTTAACATCCACTATGCTGCGTAGCTGCGCACATCATGCACGAAACGGAGATGGCATCCTGCGGCTTACGCCGTGGCACAGTATTATTCTGCACGGTATGCCGTACGCGCCGCATGTGGCGGATATGGTGGATACAAGCACCAATCCTATTTTACGAGTTTCTGCCTGCATGGGAAATGCAGGATGTGCGCAAGCAGAAGGTGCAACACAAGCATTGGCAAAAACACTGGCGCATAGTTTGGGGGCAGGGGAAAGCCTGCATGTATCTGGATGCAGTAAAGGCTGTGCGCACCCTGCAAAAGCAAGCTGGACGGTTGTTGCCGCCCAAAATGGCTATGGGCTCATCCACAATGGCACGACATCGGGGCCTGTCATGCGCTTTTTCCCAGATGACACAGCAGTCGAAGACTATTTTATAGGCACCAAGCCACAGGAAAGGATAATGAATGGCCGCGTATGAGTATATCAAGGATGGAGCAGCTATTTACGAACGCTCCTTCGCGACCATTCGGGCGGAAGCCGATCTGTCTGCCTTTGCGCCGGAAGAAGCGCAGGTTGTCGTACGTATTATTCATGCCTGCGGCATGGTGGAAATGGCGCAATCTGTTAGCATGACGGCTGATTTTGTTACGGCTGCCCGCATGGCTCTGAAAAAGGGCTGCGATGTTTTGTGTGATTCCGAAATGGTGGCGCATGGGGTTACGCGGGCGAGACTGCCTGCTGATAATGCCGTAACCTGCACGCTGCGCGATAGTCGCACCCCGGAATTGGCGCGTCAGATTGGCAACACCCGCTCAGCCGCAGCGCTGAATTTGTGGGGTGAAAAGCTGGCTGGAGCAGTGGTTGCCATTGGCAATGCACCGACAGCACTCTTCCACTTGCTGGAAATGTTGGATGCAGGCGCACCGTACCCTGCGGCCATTATCGGGCTGCCGGTAGGTTTTGTGGGGGCCATGGAATCTAAGGAAGCTCTTTCCCTCCGCAAGGATGTGCCTTGGCTTGTTGTGCGCGGTCGGCCGGGGGGCAGCGCCATGGCTGCTGCTGCTGTAAATGCTCTGGCTTGTGAGCGTGAATAAATGACACGCGGCAAATTGCAGGTTGTTGGCGTAGGCCCGGGTGATCCCGAACTCATGACAGTAAGGGCTGTTCGGCTGGTGCAGGCGGCAAAGGTCGTGGCGTATTTCTGCCGTCATGATAGGCCGGGCCATGCGCGTACTATTGCACGTGCACATATTGCGCCCGATGCCGAGGAGTTGCGGCTGGAATATCCATTCACAACAGAAGTTTCCGTTGCCAATCCGGCGTATCATGGTGGCATGAGCCAGTTTTATGATAACTGCGCGCGCAATCTGGCTCAACGGCTGGAAAAAGGGCAGGACGTCGTTCTGTTATGTGAGGGCGACCCCTTTCTGTATGGTTCGGCCATGTATCTTTTTGATCGGCTGAAAGCTGGTTTTGAAACCGAAATTGTACCCGGCATTATGGCCATGAATGGCTGCTGGACACAGGCACATCTGCCCATAACGCACGGAGATGATGTGTTGTGCGTTCTCCCTGCCACATTGCCAGAAGAAAAGCTGACCAACTGGCTGGAACAGGCAGATGCCGCAGTTATCATGAAAACAGGCCGTAATATGCCACAGGTCAAGCGGGCGCTGGAAAAAGCGGGGCGTTTGGAAGATGCCGTATATGTTGAACGCGGCACGCAGGAAAATACCCGTATGTGTGCCTTGCAAGAGCAGGCAGATAACGTGCCTTATTTCTCTCTGGTTCTGCTGCCGGGTCGGAAAGGTGTGAGATGAAGGGTAGCGTTACCATTATAGGGTTAGGGCCAGGTAATAGCCTCCAGCGTACGCCACAGGCAGATCAGGCCTTAGCTCAAGCAACAGATCTTGTTGGCTATGGCCCGTATGTAAATCGGGTAGAAGCCCCTTCGCACGTTGTTCGTCATGCCTCAGACAATAGGGTAGAACTTGATCGCGCTCGTCATGCGTTGGAAATGGCAGAGCAAGGGCGACATGTGGCAGTTGTTTCTGGTGGAGATGCAGGCGTATTTGGCATGGCCAGCGCTGTGTTTGAAGCATTGGAGCAAGGGCCAGATAAATGGCGTACGCTGGATATTAACGTTGTTCCTGGCCTAAGTGCTGTTCTGGCTGCGGCTGCGCGGCTGGGTGCCCCGTTGGGTGGGGATTTTTGTGTGATGTCCCTTTCAGATAACCTCAAGCCTTGGGATGTCGTGCTGGAACGGTTGCGGTTGGCTGCACAGGCTGGATTTGTGATTGCGCTGTATAATCCTCGGTCTCATGCCCGCCCGTGGCAGTTGGGTGAGGCATTGGAGCATTTGCGCGGTGTGTTGCCAGCCACTATTCCCGTTGCTTTCGCGCGCGCCATTGGGCGACCTGATGAAGCTGTGCGGCTTTCCACCCTGCAGGATGCCAATGCGGAATGGGCCGATATGAGCACATTGGTGCTGATAGGTTGTAAAGCCAGCCGTTTGGTGGATCGGCCCAATGGTGAACCGTGGTTCTATACTTTACGGCGGGTTGATGCAGCTTGATGCGCCTGTAACCATACCATGGCTTGTTGGGCAGTTTCTACTGTAGGGATATGAGGGCAGGCCACTGGGCGGTCAATCATCAGGACGGGAATACGCAACAGGCGTGCAGCTTCCAGTTTGGGGTATGTAGCACTGCCCCCAGAGTTTTTGGAAACCAGAAGTGTGATGCCGTAATCCTGCATCAGCTTGGCTTCACTGTTCACATCAAAAGGCCCGCGATCCAGCAGAATGGTTGCATTTGGAGGTAAGGAGGCAGGATCGGGCGCATCAATAGAGCGAATGAGGTAATGATGTTGGGGCGCAATTTTAAACGGCGCTAATTCCTTACGGCCTGTTGTTAAAAAAATGCGCTGTGGTGCTGTTCTCCATTTTGGGGAATTGGCTAACAGGCTGGCGGCTTCTTTCAGATTAGCTGCATGGAACCATCTATCGCCTGGCATTTCCTGCCAATCAGGACGTTCAAGACGTAACAGTGGCGTTTGCGTAGTGCCGCAGGCTATGGCGGCGTGTTGGCTCATAGTGGCAGCAAAAGGGTGGGTGGCATCTATGAGCGCGCTGATGCCATGTGTTTTAAGCCATGTGCTTAATCCATCAACGCCTCCAAAGCCACCAATCCGCACGGATAGCATAGGTAAATGCGGCTGTTTGGTTACTCCGGCAAGGGAAAGCGTGGTACTGATGGAGGGGGTCTGCTCCAGATCACGGCACAAGGCAGAAGCTTCTGTGGTGCCGCCGAGAACAAGAACGTGAAAATTATTGGAAGATGAAGGCATACGGGCAAGCTTTACAGCATAAAAAATAAAACTGTTGTAAAAGCCCAGCCCATTAGCGTGCAAGTGTGTGCCAAAAAAGGAATGGATAAATGACCGAGCAACCCCAACATGCGCCACACCCCCCGTGGCTCACCCTGATCGGGATTGGGGAAGATGGTGTGGAAGGTCTTTCTCCTGTTGCGCGTTCCATTCTTACACAAGCGGTTTTTGTGGTCGGAGGGGCTCGCCATTTGGAACTGGCGGCTTCATTAGTGCAGGGGAAAACACTTGCTTGGCCCACACCCTTTGAACGCGGAATAGATGCTATTCTTGCCCGAAAGGGTGCGCCAACTGTAGTGTTGGCCTCTGGTAATCCATTCTTTTTTGGCGTGGGTAATACACTTGCGCGTTCTATCCCACCACAGGAAATGCTGTGCTTACCAGCTCCATCTTCTGTGGCTTTGGCATGTAGTCGGCTTGGGTGGGCAGAGCAGGATTGCCGGGTGATTTCTTTATGTGGCCGCCCCATAGAGCAGCTTTATCCAGCTTTGCAGCCATCTGGCCGTGTGATTGTACTGTCTGCTGATGAAAATACGCCGCGTGTTTTGGCCAACTGGCTTAGTAATAAAGGGTTAGGGGCAACGCGCTGCCATGTGCTGGAGCGGCTGGGTGGCCCACATGAAGCCATGCACAGTTTTTACGCCAGCAAAGGGGCGCCGGATAAGATACAACGGCTTAATCTGATCGGGTTGGAAATAGATGCCCAAAGCGCTCCGCACACATTGCCCCTTGCCAATGGGTTGCCCGATACGTGCTTCGAACATGATGGCCAGCTTACAAAGAGGGAAATTCGCGCTGTTACACTGTCATCCCTAGCGCCTCGGGCAGGGGAGTTGTTGTGGGATATTGGGGGGGGAGCTGGCTCCATCAGTATTGATTGGATGTTGGCATCTCCCTTCTGCCGCGCTGTGTGTGTTGAAGCGCAGCCAGAGCGGGTTGCACGCATTGCACGCAATGCTGTGGCTCTTGGTGTGCCGGGGTTAGATATAAGGCAAGCCCGTGCGCCAGAAGGCATGGAAGATTTGCCAAAGCCTGATGCTATTTTTATTGGCGGAGGCGCAAGCCGCGCTGGTGTGTTGGAAACTGCATGGCAGGCTCTTAAACCCGGTGGTCGTATTGTCGTGAATGCCGTGGTGGCCGAAACAGAAGCGCGCTTGCTACGCGCTATGCAGGAGTGGGGTGGAACGCTTACGCGTATCTCTGTGTCTCGGTTAGAGAAGATAGGTTCTCTGCACGGTTTCCGCCCTGCCATGCCGGTAACGCAATGGATTGCGCAAAAGCCCGGCACCGCATGATATTTCTAGGTATGGGCTGGAACAGCAGGGCTACCTTAGCACAGGCTCAGGCGTGTATTGAACTCGCCTTGGCGCGGCAGTTTGGTAAAGAGTTGTCAGCTCTTGCTGTGCCTGCATTTCGGCATACAGAAAATCTGCCGTTACAGGCAGCAAAATGGCTGGACATCCGAATTATCTGGGTAGAGCTTGCCGTCATGCAGCAGATGAATGCGCAATGCCAGACAGTATCAGCCCGTAGCATGCAGCATACTGGCGTGGTCTCGGTATCTGAAGCCTGTGCATTGGTTGCGGCTGGCCCACAGGGCAAACTTATTGTACCGCGTTGCAGCATGAGTGGTGTGACATGCGCCGTGGCAGAAGGAGATATTTGAATGACCGTGCATTTTATAGGGGCAGGCCCCGGAGCAGCTGATCTGCTTACCATACGCGGAAGGGATATTTTGGCATCCTGTCCAGTATGTTTGTATGCAGGATCTATTGTGCCGCCGGAAATGCTGCAATTCTGCCCGCCTGATGCGCGCAAGGTTGATACAGCCCCCATGACATTGGACGAGATTGAAGCCGAATACGTAAAAGCCCATCAGCAAGGGCAGGATGTGGCACGCCTGCATTCAGGTGATCTGTCTGTGTATAGCGCTGTGGCAGAGCAAATCCGCCGCTTGGACAAGCACGGTATTCCGTGGAGCATGACACCGGGCGTACCAGCCTTTGCGGCAGCGGCTTCCATATTAGGGCAGGAATTAACCATACCAGGCGTTGCCCAAAGTGTGGTGCTCACGCGTGTAAACGGGCGTGCTTCCGCCATGCCGGAAAAAGAAACGCTGGCAGCGTTTGGCGCTACAGGGGCGACATTGGCTATTCATCTGGCAGTGCATGCGCTGGATAGAATTGTAGAAGAGCTAACACCCTTTTATGGGGCGGATTGTCCGGTAGCCATTGTGGCCCGAGCGACATGGCCAGATCAGCTTGTGCTACGCGGAACACTCGCTAACATTGCAAATAAATTAAAAGAAACCCCCATAGAACGCACCGCACTTGTGATAGTGGGCCGGGTATTGGGGGATAAAGATTTTAGGGAAAGCGCTTTGTATAACCCTGATTATCGGCGGCGTTTTCGCGGGCAAGACTAAGCTTTCAGGCTTGCCCAACCAGATTGCCTGCACGGTCAAACACCAGCACATCGGCTTGTATGGGGGCGGGGTGTAGAACGTCCTTAACGGTTTGCAAGGCCGAGCGGGCAATGAGGTTGCCTAGCGGAAAACCCTGCTGACTTGCGTGCAAAAAGGCCTCTGCTACTGTGGGGCTGCGCGCAATAGTGTCTGCTATATCGGGTTTTCCGTTATGTGCGAGAACAAGCGCAGCCAACTGGCGCATGTCTGCTGGGCCTCGTTTAGAATGCAGGTCCATAAAGCCTTGGCCAAGCTTGGTCATTTTGGCGATACCGCCAGAGATCGTAAGGTGTGGCACAGGATGTTTGCGAAGGTATTTTAACAGGCCACCAGCAAAATCCCCCATTTCAATAAGCGCACTGTCGGGCAGATTATAGAATTTCTGCACGCCTTTTTCAGAAACATTTCCGGTGCTTCCTGCCAAATGCGTCAAGCCTTCAGCGCGCGCAACATCCACTCCCCGATGGATGCTTTCAATCCATGCTGAACATGAAAAAGGCACTACAATGCCGGTTGTGCCCAGAATTGACAAACCGCCCAAAATGCCTAGCCGACTATTTAACGTACGTTCAGCCAGTTTTTCTCCATTTTCTACACTGATACTCACCTCTGCATCTGGGCAGATACCGGCATTTGCTTCGGTTAAAGCTGCACAGATCATGGCCCGAGGTGTTGGATTTATGGCTGGCTCTCCCACCGCTAGCGGCAAGCCGGGGCGGGTGACAGTGCCTACACCGGGGCCCGCTTGAAATACGATGCCGCAACCAGCAGGCAAAGCTTTGACGGTTGCACGGATAAGCGCTCCATGCGTGATATCGGGGTCATCTCCCGCATCTTTAATAACTTCAGCAAAAGGTGCCTCTAGCGTGCCACCGGTACGGGCAATGGCGAAACCAACATGTTGGCCGGAGGGAAGGGTGATATTTACGCAGGCTGGGGCCGAATGGCCGTTTAGGATCTGCCACGCTGCCTTTGCGGCGGCTGTTGCGCAGCTACCTGTTGTCCAGCCTCGCCGGAGGGGATGAGTGTTGGGTGCCATGCTGCATGATGTAATTCATCTGCGTGTTGCAGAACATAAAAAAAGCCCCATCCATTGCTGGACGGGGCTTTTTGCCAGCTTTGCATATAAAGCAGAGCGGATTCAGGATTGTTTGCTGAGGGAAAGTTCTTCACCAATATCACCACGGGCTGCGGCTGCGCGCTTCTGTTTCTCCCGTTCGGAGATTTTTTTCAGGTAACGACGTGCTTCGGGTGAAATGGTCAGGCACATGGTCATCAGGGCAGAGGCAACATACAGACCAGAGAAGATCCAGATAATACCTTCAACGCCGTGCCAGGATTCAAACCACGTTACAATGGCCGGGCCAACCCATGTGCTGGCGCCAGCGCCCAGCCCAAGAGCTGAAAGAGCCGCAGCTTTTTCCTTCGGGCAAATCTGGGGCACCAAACCGGACAGAGGCACAAAAGCAGCTAAGGAAGCGCCATACAAAGCGCCTACAATAGCAGCAATCATAAAGTTGCCGGGGAACATCTGCGGTACATAATAGAAAGCAGGCACCATAATGGCTGCCCCAATGCCGCCACCAAAAGCCACAACTTCGCGATGGCCGAATTTGTCTGCTGAGATACCGGAAAACAGGTTTACCAGAATATTGGACAGGAACACGATGGACAGCAACTGCAACCACTGAGAAAGCGTAAAGCCAATAACCTTGGTAAAGAAGGTCGGCATAATCACCAGAAACGCATATTCGGATGATGTGTTGATTGTGCGTACCACCATGGCCACAAAGGTTTTGGGTTCGCGCCATAGAATACTGATAGAACTGAAGAAGATTTCCTTGGCTGGAGTGCCAGGGGCTGCCAGACGCTGAGAGCCTGTGGGTTCACGCGTAAGCAGCAGAGCTAGCAAGCCACCAAAAACAACCATCCCCAGAGAAGACCAGAAAGTGGCCATTTCTCCGATAACGGGGATGGCAAAGCTGGCGAACAGAGAGCCTAAGGTAGGCAGACCACCAGAAAAGGCAAACCAGAACCAGCCTGCTGCAGAACCAAGCTGGCGCGGCGGCGTGGCAGCAGCAATCCAGACCAGAAAGCCGTAGGTGAACAGCGGATATCCTAAACCACGCAGGGAATAGGCCAACAGCATAATGGGATAGCTGTTAACGGCAACACCACAGGCTAGAAAGATAACTTCAAAAACGGCCCAGATCGCCAAGCCAATCCACATTACCCGCTTGGGGCCCCATAGATCAGACAGTGGGCCAGATAGCCATGCGGAGATAGAAACAGTAACGCCGTAAATAGTGAACAAAAGTGCGGTATTACCGGCTGATGTACCATGCCCTTCCAGATAAGGGGCAAGGTAACCGGCTTCTACACCATCACCGATCATGAAGAACAGAAGCCCCACAAAGCCCCAGAACAGGGGCGCGGGAATTCCAAGACGATCTGCAAAAGATGCAGGCGGAGGCGACAGGGAGTCTGTCTGTTTCAAGGGGAGATACTCCTCTTTACACAGGCAACCGTCATTTTGACGGGATATTCCACCGAAGTGCGGAATATGCTGGCTGACTGCAATTCTCCGGGTGATGCCAAATGGCCGTTCACTCCGGAATCTTGTGGAAAAATACGGTTCGGAGGGAAGTCCGCGCCTGAATGGGAAGAGCCAATAGGGGCTTCTAACCATAAAAGCCTCAGGACATGTGTCTGAGGGAAAAAAGCGCAGCGGGTCTGCGGCACTATGCGATAGCTGGATGTATCTGCTTGCCAGATGGGAGAAAAGGAAAAATCTGAGAGTAAACAGATTATGGTTTTATATTATTGCAATAATATAAAACAGGCACCCATCTAAAGACCACAAGAAAACGAAACCATTTGATGTTAGGGAAGAATTACAATTCTAAAGAAAAGGCCTCTCCTTATGCCAGTTGTCATAACATTGCCTTGATAATATTTTCTGATAAAATTTTCAACGGAAAATTTTTGCAATATATTATTTTGGCATAATTACAAAATGTGAAAATAAATATATAAATTTATAATAATTGAAAAATTACTTTTTAAAATCATAAATTTATAAAACAAATACTCATGTATTATTTTTCATTTTTATTTATATACAAACCTTTCCTGTGTTTATGATTATGAATTCTCACAAAATATAACACAGGAAAAGTTTTTTATAATCAGACGGCTATAGCATCCAGCAAGGCAATGCCCGAACGCTTGGAAAGAGCCTGCCTATAGTTCTCTACTGCAGCGGGATAGGTAAGCCCTTTGATAATGGAAAAACTGTGCAGATGCGCAAACAGATGAATATCATCATAAGAAAGCGCCCCCTGAAGAGCAGATGGTTCAGGCAGGAGAGGGGCCAAATCTTCTAACAATGCATTTAACGGGAGAAGGGTCTCTGGGCCTTCATTAAAAATCGTGCAGAATGGGCCAGTTGAAGTCTCTTTTTTGCGAATAAAGTATGCTCGTCCAGATGTGGTGGAAAACTCCGCGAAAGGGGCCGCTGCGGCGCGAGGCAAAAACTGCCTATACAGCAGCGAACTGGAGCGGCTGATCCAATCAGAAACTTCTGGCCGAGAAGGAACTGTAAGGAGAGGTGTTCCTTCCCGGTCTATCTGCGCAATAATATCCAGACTTTCCCCCAGATAGTGCCCGTTTTCTTCCAGAATGGGCAGCATTTTCTGGCCGATCATACCTATGGGTGTTGCTTCATCATCATTTTGAAGAACAACAATCTCGACAGGAATGTTTTTGAGGCCAAAAATCATTCTGGCTTTAATGCAGAATGGGCAATGATCATAAACATAAAGTTTACGCATAAGAGACAACTTTCTGATACAGAGTGTAGGATCGAATATCCTGCAAAAACAGGGTGTTTGCTTTGCTGTTTACGCACTAAGCATAAAACTTATCATAAATGATTTTATAGCAGAAAGAGGCCAAAATGGATGCACAATTCTGGGACATGAAATGGCAGAAAAACCAAATTGGCTTTCATCTTTCCGCTGTTAATCCGCTTTTGGTCAAATATTTCCCTGTTCTGGAGCTTAAGGAGGGCGCACGTATTTTTGTGCCATTATGTGGCAAAACGCTGGATATTCATTGGCTCCTACAACGTGGCATGAAGGTGGTTGGAGTAGAGCTTAGCCAGATTGCGGTAGAACAGCTTTTTTCTGAACTTGGTATAACGCCACAAATATCTCAAGTGGCCTCCAATATGCTGTGCTTTAAGGCTGAAAACCTAAGCATATTTGTGGGTGATATTTTCGCGCTCTCTCGTGCATTACTCGGTTGCGTGCAGGCAATTTACGATCGGGCCGCTTTGGTGGCCTTGCCGCCCGCCATGCGTATAACTTATGTAGAGCATCTGATAGATATTTCGGGCAAGGTAGAGCAACTTCTTGTTACTTTAGGTTATGATCAGTCTTGCATAGCGGGGCCACCGTTCAGTGTAACCCAGCAAGATATTCAGCGGTATTATGGGGCAGATTATGCCATAATGTGTTTGGATAATACTTCGGTAGCAGGAGGTCTAAAAGGCGGTGTGCCAGCTACCGAGAGCGTATGGCTTTTGAAACCTGAATAGTCTGTATCAGGAATTTACCCAAAAACGGACAGGTAATCATTTATATTGTTAAATAAAGGATACGGTTAAGAAATAATTTTGCTTATTCTTACAGCTTTGACCTCTTGCGTCTTCTTCCCTATATGAGCCTTCTTTTTGACAAGTTTCATGCTCCAGAGGGAGAAGAATGACAGATGGCAGAGGTTGCTTCACCTACTAATACCAAACGGCGCACCTACGCTATCCTGATTGCCCTTGTGCTTGGCATTCTGTGCGGGCTTGCGGTGCATGATCTGTTTCCGGCCTATATTTCGGCTGCGCATCAGGTGGCAACCTTGTTAACAGGGTTTTTCCTGCGGCTTATACGCATGATTATTGCGCCGTTGGTATTTGCAACATTGGTAAGCGGTATCGGCAAGCTGGGGGACGATACCTTGGTGGTGCGCGTGGGTGGGCGCGTTTTGCTGTGGTTTATCACCATGTCCTTTATTTCGCTGCTTATTGGCTTGTTTGCAGCCAATATTTTGCAGCCAGGTCATGGGTTTTCTGCGCCTCTGCCGTCTGATATTTCATCCTTAAAGCATCCTTTTCAGCCTGTTGAATTTTTACTGCATGTGGTGCCAACCAGTGTCATGGATGCCATGGCGCGCAATGATATTCTTCAGATCGTGGTATTCTCGGTTCTGTTTGGTGTGGCCTTGCCCGCTGCGGGCAAGGCCGGTGAAACCATGCTGAAATGGACCGAAGAGCTGGCGCATATCATGCTGCGTATGACAGACATGGTGATGGTGCTGGCGCCACTAGCCGTATTTGGCTCTATTATGGGTACTGTAGCGCAAAGTGGCGCTGGCATGTTGCTGCATTTTGGACGGTTTTTAGCAGAATTTTATGGCACGATTTTTGTGCAGTGGGGCGTTCTTACCTTTATTGCTTTTCTGGTTCTGGGGCGCAGCATTAAAAGGCTGGTGAGCGAGCTTGTGCAACCTGTGCTGTTAGGTTTTGCCACGGCCAGTAGTGAATCTGTTTATCCGCTGCTGCTTGAAAAGCTGGAAAATTTTGGTGTACCTACTCGGATCAGCGGTTTTGTGCTGCCGCTAGGGTACAGCTTCAATATGGATGGCTCCATTCTGTTTCAGTCTTTCGGGGCCATTTTTATTGCACAGGCTTATGGCATCCATATGCCGTGGTCTCAGCAGTTTCTGATGCTGTTGGTGATGATGCTAAGCAGTAAGGGTATTGCGGGCGTACCGCGAGCCTCACTTGTGACGCTTGTGGCTGTGCTGCCTCAGTTTGGTCTGCCGGAAGCAGGTATTGCGCTCATTCTGGGTATTGATCATTTTCTGGATATGATGCGCACAGCAACCAACGTGCTGGGCAATGGGTATGCCGCTGCAATCTCGGCTAAATGGGAAGGTGCGCTTTCTGATGGGCCAACAGAGGATACGCTTTAAGCTTTAATATAGTGCCCGATTGGCCGCGTTAAACGCCAGAAAACGCTATATGCAGGGCACCTATTCTTTTTTCCATACCACAGGGCAGAAATAGGGGGCGTATAATGCCCCCATGAAAACACAGTCTTCTGCCAGCAGCCCAGCCGATATGATTTGCGTCCGCGGTGCACGTGAACACAATCTGAAAAACGTTTCTGTTTCTGTGCCGCGCGATAAATTTGTTGTAATGACCGGCGTTTCAGGGTCAGGCAAATCCTCGCTGGCATTTGGCACAATTTATGCAGAAGCCCAGCGTCGGTATCTGGAATCTGTTTCTCCTTACGCACGTCGGCTGTTTAATCAAATGCCAGTGCCGGTTGTGGATGCCATAGAAGGCCTGCCCCCAGCCGTAGCATTGCAACAGCAGCGCGGAGGCAGTAGCAGCCGATCTTCTGTTGGCAGCCTAACCACACTCTCAAATCTATTGCGCATGCTGTATTCGCGGGCTGGCACGTATCCTGCTGGCATGAGCCGTTTGGAGGCAGAAGATTTCTCGTCGAACACGCCAATGGGGGCATGTCCACGCTGCCATGGGCTAGGGCGTATTTACGATGTAACAGAAAAAACATTGGTTCCGGATGATACGCTCAGTATCAGGCAAAGGGCCGTTGCGGCATGGCCGACTGCATGGCAGGGCCAAAATTTGCGGGATATTCTGATCACGCGTGGTGTGAATGTAGATATTCAGTGGAAAGATCTTCCCAAAGCCACGCGGGACTGGATCCTTTACACAAAGGAAACCCCAACAGAACCCGTTTACCCCGGTCGCACGCATGCGCAAGTGCTGGAAGCTATCAAGCACGGTGTTCCCGCAGATTATAACGGCACCTTCACCGGTGCACGCCAATATGTGCTGAACACATTCACCAAATCGCAAAGCGCTAAAATGCGGGCGCGGGCTGCATCGTTCATGGTTAGCAGCGTGTGCCCAGAGTGTCATGGTCAGAAGCTTAAAGTTGAAGCGCTTCAGGTGTTATTTGCTGGGCGCAATATTGCCGAGCTTTCATCTTTACCGCTCAAGAAAATTACAGCCATTTTGCGCGAACAAAGCCAGCAACTCAAAAAGCAGACCGATGCGACGGGGTTGGCCGCTTATGGTATTGTGGAAGCGCTGATAGAACGCTTGCAAACTTTATTGGAATTGGGGCTTGGCTACCTTCAGTTAAGCCGGGGCGTGCAAACACTTTCCCCCGGTGAATATCAACGTCTGCGTTTGGGCACCCAAATCCGTTCTAATTTGTTTGGTGTGCTGTATGTGCTGGATGAACCAAGCTCTGGTTTGCACCCATGCGATACACAGGCCCTTCTTAAGGCACTGCATGGATTGTTGGATGCAGGAAATTCGCTCTTGGTGGTTGAGCATAACTGCCAAGTTATTCGGCATGCAGAATGGCTGGTAGATGTAGGGCCAGATGCAGGCGAAAAAGGTGGGGAAATCCTGTATAGTGGCTCATTAGAAGGACTGAGGTCTGTTTCTCGTTCCCGCACGCGGCCTTATATATTTAATGAGATCAAGCACGGGCAGATGGTTCCGCTCAAGCCTGAAGGGTGGCTTTGCCTGAAGAGTATCAATTGGAACAATTTACACAATGTCACGCTAGAATTGCCCTTAGGTGTAATGACGGTAGTGACGGGTATTTCTGGTTCCGGAAAATCCAGTTTAGCCGGTCAGGCATTGGTCAGCATCGTTTCCAAGGCACTTGGGCAGAAAGAACCCGTTGAGCAGCCTGAAGCCGGTGAAAACGATATTCCAGAAGTGGCGGAAAGTGCTGAACCAGAAGGGCAGGTGGTCAGCGGGTTACAAAATATTCGGCGCCTTGTGGTGGTAGATCAAAAGCCCATTGGGCGCACACCTCGCTCTAATCTTGCAACTTATACGGGCCTGTTTGATCAGATACGGCAGGCTTTTGCCGCTGTGCCACAGGCCAAGCAGCAAAAAATGGATGCCGGATGGTTTTCATTTAATGTGGCAAAAGGCCGCTGCCCGCGTTGCGAGGGCGTGGGTTCTATTGAAGTAGAACTCCTGTTCCTTCCTAGTGTGTATGCCCCGTGCCCGGAATGTCATGGCGCACGCTACAAGCCGGAAGTGCTGGCTATTACCCATAAGGGGCGCAATATCGCTGATGTGCTCAATATGAGCGTTGATGAAGCACATGAGTTTTTTGCAGACAGCCCCAATATTGCTCATGGATTTGATACCTTACGGCAAGGTGGCTTGGGTTATTTACGTTTAGGCCAGCCTGCCACAACGCTTTCCGGTGGAGAGGCGCAACGTATCAAACTGGCGACAGAGCTTCAGAAAAAGCGGGCTGGGCATATATTATATGTGCTGGATGAACCCACAACGGGATTGCATCCGGCAGATGTAGATCGGCTTATGCGGCAGCTTCGACAGCTTGTTGCACAAGGTCATACGGTAGTGCTGGCTGAGCATGATATGCGTCTTGCTGCTCAAAGTGACTGGATGCTGGATATGGGGCCAGGCGCAGGAGATGAAGGGGGGCAAATTGTTGCCAGAGGTACACCTGCAGATATTGCCAAAAATCCAGAAAGCCGCACCGGCCCGTTCCTACGCGAATATCTATAACTCGCTTCCAACCCCAACATGACAATCCGGTAATAATTTTTTCTGATTTTAGGGATTGACGTTATATTATGGTGGGGTGTAGAAGCTGCTTCACCGAGACGGAGTAGTCTTGGCGGGTTT
>NZ_VHOP01000034.1:0-110217 GCF_008704325.1 Acetobacter sp. DmW_125128
GACCATAACACTCAGGCCGCCCAATATGCCGAGGCAGGGCTCTCCGCTCCGCACATCGTCGGAACAGCTCTAAGCGCATTGGGCATTAATTTTTCGGAACAGATGGCCTGATTTGATATGGCACGACGTCGTGTTGACCAGCTCCTTGTAGACAGGGGGCTGGTTGAAAGCCGCACCAAAGCACAAGCTCTGATTATGGCTGGGCTTGTGTTTTCTGGTGAAAAACGCGTAGCCAAAGCCGGAGATCAGATTCCTGAAGATGCACCGTTGCAAGTGCGTGGGCAGGAACATCCTTGGGTGTCTCGTGGCGGCTGCAAGTTGGCTCATGCCATTGAGCATTTTAGCCTTTCTCCAGAAGGGCGTATCTGCTTGGATGTTGGTGCTTCAACCGGCGGGTTTACAGACGTACTTCTTACCCACGATGCCAAGCATGTTTACGCAGTTGATGTTGGCCACGGACAACTTGCATGGAAATTGCGGTCTGACCCACGCGTAACTGTGCTGGAAAAATGCAACGCCCGGTACCTGGATAAGACAACCATACCGGAAGCCCCTTCCGTAGTTGTGTGTGATGCAAGTTTTATCGGCCTGCGCACGGTGCTCCCTGCCGCGCTGGCTCTTACCACGGAAAACGCTTGGGCTGTTGCGTTAATCAAACCTCAGTTTGAAGCCGGGCGTGATCAAATAGGTGCCAAAGGCGTTGTGCGCGATCCTGCCGTGCATGATGCCGTTTGCGAAACCATTTTTTCTTGGTGGAGTAGTCTTCCCGGCTGGAAAGTGCTGGGGATTGAACCCAGCCCTATTACCGGACCAGAAGGAAATAGAGAGTTTCTTATTGCGGCTCAGCGCGTCTAGCTAAGACGGCTGATTATAACACTAAATTAAATTTTCAGGTTTCCCTGCCTTTTTTGCATGGCAGCACATCAATTTTTTTGCCACATTTCTTTGTGATCCTTCTACACGTTATCACTAGGAATAAGGGCAAGCATCTTATGCGCAAAATTGCAGGTCTGTTTGGCGTCGCCTGCCTTGCATTTACAAGCGGTCACGCATTGGCGGCTCCAGTTTTTCATTCTGCATCCCACACTTCTGCCCCTACCCAAAATATGCAGGCGACTGAAGTTGGTAATACGCTTTTGCGTGGATACGAACAGGATGGGTTAATCCTGCATGATGATATAAGTGCAGGTACACTTTCAATTCAGGCAGATCCTGCAACACTACAAGCGCATGATTCTAATACGAATAATCGCTATCGGTTAGCCATGAAAGATGTTCTTTCTGCTGCTGCAACATACGCGTATCTATATTTTGGACAGAACCCCGATGCGCGGGAAGTTACCGTCTCTGCTAATATTCAGACCGATGGTTTTACCCCTGCCAGCGCAAACTCAGCAGACACGGCAGAACCTGCCATGACTTTGGAAATTACCCGACCAGCCTTTCCTATTTCTTCGGATACCAAACCCGATTCATATTCCGCACAAACCATTGGCATGATTCTGGATGGCATAGACGCTTCAAAAATTACCATTGCCCCATGGCTGCGTTCCGCCCTGAAGGAAAGCAACTAACGTGTAAAGGCTGCTGCCTACAACAGATACGAATGCGCATATATAAAAGAGGCTGGTATCTATCAGCCTCTTTTTTTGTTATATCCACTTTCCCTTCCTTTTTTGTAGCAGCATATCCGTAATGTCTTCGCGCACTTATACTTCCACATCAGCTAACGCTAACAGTTCAGCCCTTACCGATCTGAACGCGGAAGAACGTTCACGCATTCTGGCCAAGGCTGCGCTTTTTAGCCCCCCATCCGCCACTTTATCCGATGGACGAAGAGATTTGGTTGGGCTTTCACGCGATGAACTCACGGATATTCTGATAGAAATTGGCGAAAAACCCTTCCGCACCAAGCAACTCTGGCACTGGATTTATCATCAGGGTGTGACAGATTTTTCGCGGATGAGCACAATTGCCAAGCCTCTTCAGCAGAAATTGGCTGAACGATTTATTATTGGGCGCCCAGAAGCTGCAACGGTTCAAACATCATCGGATAACACACGTAAATTTCTGTTCCGTTTTCGCGATGGGCAGGAAGCTGAAACCGTTTACATTCCTGATCGGCGTGAAGATCGGGGCGCTGTGTGCATTTCATCGCAAGTGGGATGCACTCTTTCCTGCACTTTTTGCCATACAGGCACGCAAAAGCTGGCGCGTAACCTCGGCGCGGCAGAAATTGTCAGCCAGTTCATGGCTGCACGGGATTCCTACGGAGAATGGCCCAGCCCGAAAGGCGAAACCCCGCGCCTTCTCTCTACTATCGTGCTGATGGGCATGGGAGAGCCGCTCTATAATTATGAGAATGTTGCTAAAGCCATGAAAATTATTATGGATGGCGAAGGTATTGGGCTCTCCCGCCGGCGTATCACACTTTCTACGTCCGGCGTTGTGCCTCTGATGGATCGGTGTGGTGATGAACTGGGGATCAATCTGGCGGTCTCCCTACACGCAGTCCGGAATGACCTGCGTGATGAAATTGTGCCGCTCAATAGGAAATATCCAATTGAGGAAGTGCTGGCAGCTTGCAGGCGCTACCCCGCAGCCAGTAATGCCCGCCGCATTACATTCGAATATATTATGCTGCGCGGCGTGAATGACAGCGAAGCCGATGCACGTGAGTTGGTACGCCTGATTTCCGGCATTCCCGCAAAAGTCAACCTCATCCCCTTCAATCCGTGGCCCGGCAGCGCTTACAAACCTTCCACGCGTGAACAGCAGAACCGATTTGCAGAAATTGTTATGAATGCAGGATTTGCATCCCCAATTCGCACGCCTCGTGGTCGGGATATTCTGGCTGCCTGTGGGCAATTAAAAACGGCAAGTGAACGTGCACGCGCAGGTTCGACACCTGTTTTAGAGTAATTTTTCCACACAAACAGCCCTTCGTGGGTGAATGCACTCTGGTTACGCGCCTCCTGCAGTGATAGGAGGAAAGCCATAGTTACAGATTTATATATCAGGAGATCTGCCTCATGGGCCCGACTTCCGCCCGGAAAGACGTCAAAAAGGTTGTGCTGGCTTACTCCGGTGGCTTGGATACATCTGTTATCCTCCGCTGGCTCCAGAAGACCTATGGTTGCGAGGTTGTTACCTTTACGGCTGATCTGGGCCAGGGGGAAGAACTGGAGCCTGCCCGCAAAAAAGCGGAAATGTTTGGCGTAAAGGAAATCTTCGTTGAAGATTTACGCGAGACATTTGTGAAAGACTTTGTTTTTCCCATGTTCCGGGCCAACACCCTGTATGAAGGCCAGTATCTTCTGGGCACATCCATTGCGCGCCCTTTGATTGCTCAGCGCCAGATTGAAATTGCAGAAGCCGTTGGTGCAGATGCCGTGGCACATGGCGCAACGGGCAAAGGCAACGATCAGGTTCGCTTTGAGCTGGCATATTACGCCCTTAAGCCAGACATCACAGTTATTGCCCCTTGGCGGGAATGGGATCTGACATCCCGCACACGTCTGCTGGCCTTTGCTGAAGAAAATCAGATTCCGATTGCCAAAGACAAGCGTGGTGAAGCCCCCTTCTCTGTAGATGCCAACCTGCTGCATTCTTCTTCCGAAGGAAAAGTTCTGGAAGACCCTGCCGTTGCTCCAGAAGAAATTGTGTTCCAGCGCACAATCTCTCCAGAAGCCGCGCCGGATAAGCCCACAGAAATCACCATGGATTTTGTAAGCGGTGACCCCGTTGCCATTAACGGCGTGGCTATGTCTCCAGCCACATTGCTGACACGTCTGAACGAGTTGGGTAAAGAAAACGGTATTGGCCGTTTGGATATGGTGGAAAACCGCTTTGTTGGCATGAAATCCCGCGGGATTTATGAAACACCCGGCGGCACCATCCTGCTTGCTGCGCATCGTAGCATGGAATCCATCACGCTGGATCGCGAAGCCATGCATCTTAAAGATAGCCTGATGCCGCGCTACGCTTCCATTCTGTATAATGGCCTCTGGTTCTCTCCAGAACGGCGGATGCTGCAAGCTCTTATCGATGCCTCCCAGCATTCTGTTACGGGGCGTGTTCGTCTCAAACTTTACAAAGGCAATGTTATCTGCGTTGGGCGTGAAAGCCCCAACAGCCTGTATGATGCGCGCGTTGTAACGTTTGAAGATGATGAAGGCGCATATAACCAGCAGGATGCTCAAGGCTTTATTAAGCTAAATGCACTGCGCCTGCGCCTTGGTGCGCAGATCGGGCGTAAAGGTGGCGCCCTGTAAGGCACCCCTTTCCACCATCCATCAGAAGGTGTTGAAGAAAATCATGATCCGTCGCTTTTCTCTTATCCCCTGCATGCTTGCGGCCAGCTTGGCCGTATCTCTTACGGCCTGTGGTTCTCACAAGGAAGAACAGGAACTTACGCCTGCTCAGCAGATGGAAAAGCTGCGCTCTGCACCTGGCGTAACCGTTCTGAAAGATGGCTTGGCTTATAAAGTGCTGGAATCTGGCCCCAAGGATGGTGAACAACCACGCCCGGGTGATGGCATGATGCTTATTTATGAAGGGCGTCTGCCAGACGGCTCCATCTTTGACAGCTCAGACCAGCATGGTAGCGGTGCCTATATGCAGATGCCTCTTGCTGGCCTGATCCAGGGCTGGATGGAAGCTCTGCCCTTGATGCATGTGGGTGATACATGGATGTTGTATGTTCCGCCAGAACTTGGGTATGGGCATAAATCCATGGGCATTATTCCTTCAGATAGCCCGCTAATTTTCCGCATCCAGCTTTTGGGTGTGGAACATGCACACAATTCGCCCTGATATAAACCCTTATGATAATGCGGGTTCTTGGTTTCAAGAACCCGCTTGGGTTTTTGCCCATGTTTTCTTCACGCTTTGCGTATCGTCTTTTATGTGGCGGCATGTTGCTTTTGGTAGCGGCTTGTTCTCCTAAAAGCGGCTCCAGCCTTTACGGTACCAATTGTGGTATTTGCCATCATGGTGGCGATGGTATGCCCGGCGCTGTTCCGCCTCTTGTCAACCGCATTGACCATATTGCCAGCACCCCAGAAGGGCGCAGATATCTGGCCGATGTGCTTATGAATGGTGTAAGCGGGCCTATTAAGGCTCATGGGGCGGCTTATAGCGCAGAAATGCCCCCTTTCCGCTACCTTAAAGATGAAGAAGTTGCCGCTATTCTGACTTGGCTTTCTCAGCGCGGAAACCTAAAACCTGCCCCAACAATAAGCGCGGCAGACATTGCAACCGCACGGGCTGATCGGAAATCGGCCGGTAAAGTTGCAGACGAGCGGGAAGAACTGGATCGCATACATCCAATCCCATAATCTGTCCCTATAACATGCGGTGATACTTTTCTTATGCAGCGTATTTTTTCTGGTATTCAGCCTTCTGGTGTTCCCCAACTTGGTAATTATCTGGGGGCAATTCGAAACTGGGTTCATTTACAGGCAAACTATGAGTGCATTTTCTGCCTTGTAGATATGCACGCCATTACTGTGTGGCAGGACCCAGAAAAACTACGCGAACATACCTTAACACAAGCCGCTATCCTGCTTGCTGCGGGCATTGATGCTGATAAGCATATTCTCTTCAACCAGTCTGCTGTTTCTGCCCATGCGCGACTGGCATGGATTTTTAATTGTGTTGCACGGATCGGCTGGCTGAACCGTATGACGCAATTTAAGGATAAAGCCGGAAAAGACCGCGAAAATCATTCGGCCGGTCTATATGTTTACCCCAACCTTATGGCTGCCGATATTTTAGCCTATAAAGCCACGCATGTTCCTGTAGGTGAAGACCAGAAGCAGCATCTGGAACTCACCAATGATATCGCCCAAAAATTCAACCATGATTACAAGGTAGAGTTTTTTCCGCAGGTAGCACCTCTTATTCCACCTACAGCCGCGCGCATCATGAGCTTGCGTGATGGCACCAAAAAGATGTCCAAATCCGACCCTTCTGCACAAAGCCGGATTGAATTAACGGACGATGCCGATGCGATTGCCTTAAAAATTCGCCGTGCAAAAACAGACTCAGCCCCCCTACCCGAAGATATTTCTGACCTTGCAGATCGCCCGGAAGCAAAAAATCTGGTTTCCATTTATGCTGCCTTGGCAGATATTCCTACCGAGCAGGTACTAAAAGAGCATGCAGGCCAAGGTTTTGGACCATTTAAAGCCGTGCTGACAGAAATTGTTGTCAACGCTATTGCTCCTATCGGGCAAGAAACTACACGGCTTTTGCAAGATAAAAGCTATTTGCTGAATACTCTGCACTCTGGTGCACAACGCGCGCAAAGCATTGCGGAGCCTATTGTTTCTGAAGCTGAAAAACTTGTTGGTTTTCTCAAATAAACGCAATCTGAGACTATGTTTTGCGTGCGGATGTTCGGGCATTTTCAATAATGCCCGGCGCCGCCAAAGCTACCAGAATAATTGCGACTATAAATAAAATATATTTTTTGCAATGCATGTAGCCTACAGCCCCTAAAATACCTCCTACAATAAAACAAAATACAATTTGCGCATGTAACCATAAGCGTTTTTTAATAACATCCAAATATTCATCATCAACATGATGGTAAAAAGATTCAAGCCAATCTGATATTTCTATCCCAAGGTCTGTCAACATTCCGGTAACATGGGTGGTACGTACAACAGACCCCGAAATGCGCGTGACTGTGGCATTTTGTAGCCCCATGACAAAACTTAAAACCAACGTAGCGCCCCCATCTGGCACTCCCGCCTGTGCAAACCAAGCAGATTTTATACCTAAAGTTACAAGGATAGCTGCCTCTAAAACCAAACTGAAAGCATATACAGCGCCCCATCCTTTCCGACGCCCCATATTAACTAAAACGGTGCAGACAATGGCGCCCAGAACAAAACTTGCAATTAAAGCAAAACATAAAAAGGCAGATCTAACATCCAAGGCATTGATTTTTAGAGCCAGACTAGACGCATTGCCTGTCATATTGGCGCAGTAATATCCAAACTGCAGAAAGCCAAGCACATTTACAGTTCCTGCCACCACAGCAAGAGAGCTGCCGAGTTGCCGGTTCATCTGAAAACTGCGCTGACTTTTTTCTCGCAAAAGCATGACTAAGAATTTCTCTGCTTTAATGATGCAAAGCAATGCCATTGCCCTGTTTTTTTTACACTTTTTATATGAGAAGCCCCTTGCCAAATGTCTTGGAGGCAGATATTAAGCTCCCATAAACCGGGTGCGTAGCTCAGCGGTAGAGCATCGCCTTCACACGGCGGGGGTCACAGGTTCAATCCCTGTCGCACCCACCACGGTTTTTCCTAGTTTCCTGCGGGTTTTGGGCGAATTATGGAACATTAATGTGTTCTATTTAGTCCCATTTTGTCCCACTTAGAATCGGTAAATCGTTGCCAAAGTTGTGCAAAACTGGTGCATAATTCGCATCCTTGCACCCATCCCCAATCCGCATGAGATTCACGAGGTGATAAGCTGCTATCCTCTTCCTAATGTCTGAGCCCTCCCCTCGATCTCACGAGGAAAGTCGTTTCTGGGAACGCTCATCAGAAACTAACACCAGCAAAACTGAGAGCTGCGACTAGACAGCAGCAGGTAATGCAGAGGGATATAGACGCCAAACCTCAGTCGCATGGCATATCCTATCGTAGGTTCAGCTTGGCCGTAATCAGAATGAGGAGTTCCATTTCGATCTGAACATGGCCTTTCAAGGGTTGGAATGGAATTTGCATACGATGACATGATTTTTACGGCAGAATGTAGCATCTCAACCGTTCATAATAAAAAAGCCCTCCAAGGTTGGAGGGCTTTCCTAATATAATTTAAATTACGAAACCGTTAGAAATTGAATCTATTTTCAATTTAGCAAGAATCAAACGGCTGTTGTCGCAACTTCTGGTTCAGGGTTAAGCCGATACCCCCCTCCCTCTGTTACCAGCAAGGATGCATGAGCTGGATCTGGCTCGATCTTCTGGCGAAGGCGGTAAATATGCGTTTCCAGCGTATGTGTTGTTACCGCTGCATTATATCCCCACACCTCATTCAGCAAAACCTGCCGAGGCACTGGGCGCGTTCCTGCACGATAAAGAAACTTGAGAATAGCCGTTTCTTTTTCCGTCAAACGAATGCGACGGTTTTTAGCCGGTTCCTGCAACAGTTTAGCAGAAGGGCGGAACGTATATGGACCAATGGAAAACACTGCATCTTCACTGTTTTCAAACAGTCTGAGCTGCGCCCGCAATCTGGCCAGAAGTTCTGCAATACGGAAAGGCTTGGCAACGTAATCATTAGCTCCAGCATCAAGCCCTTTTACAATATCAGATTCATCATCTGATCCTGTGAGCATGATAACGGGCATACGCAAGCCATCCTTGCGCAGTTCTGCACAAAAATCGCGCCCATCTCCATCTGGTAGCGTTACGTCCAGCAGAATGGCATCACATCGCGCATCTGGTTCCTTCAGCTTCTGGCGGGCTTCGGCCAATGTTGCCGCCTCCAGAACCTGAAATTCCCCATCCAACTGCAACTGCTCTGCCAGTGTTCTGCGAATGACCTGATCGTCATCTACAACCAAAATTGGGCGCGCACCCGTCATGGAACATCGTCTCCTTATGTCAGCCCTCTGGCTCGGCTGCCTTGGCCTGCTTCCTGCACGATCACAAAACGAATCGTATCGAAACCACTTTCTGGCATGATACGTCAACCTCACGCGAAAGCCATAAAGCAGGGGTAAGATTGTTTATGATGATACACGTCTGGCCAACAGTAAACAGCAATATGGATGCACAACTGCATTGCAGACACAAAAGCATGAGCGCCATTATCGGCAAGAATGGCGTAACGCACCATAAGCACGAAGGGGATCTGGCAACACCACTGGGAACCTTTCCCCTACGGCAAGTATTTTATCGGGCTGACCGGATTATAAAACCACAAGCAGCGCTGCCTGTTATCCCTTTAAACCCACAGGATGGATGGTGTGATGATCCATCATCATCCTGCTATAACCAGCACATCCAGCTACCCTCTTCTTTCCGCCATGAAATACTGTGGCGTGAAGATGCTGTATATGATCTGATTGTTGTGATTGGTTATAACGATTGCCCCGCAGAACCCGGCAAAGGTTCTGCCATTTTTATGCATCTGCAACGCCCCAACAAAACACCAACTGAAGGATGCGTTGCCCTAACAGAAGCAGACCTACGCTTTGTGCTGGCTGCAGGGGCTACAGAAATAACCATTCACCAGCCACGTTAAGCCGCATTGCCAGAAGCAGGCTTGGCTATTTGTTCCGGTGCAACCAACCCTATTGCCACGTATCCTGGTGTTAAAGTTGGTTGTGGCTCATCCTCTGCCGATACAATCGTGATGGCCGCATCTTTCTGAAGCACCAGAAACAACAGGAAATGGCTGCTTTCACTCAGCAGATAATCCTGATTAGCTTCGGTAACTTCTATCGCAACAAAATGCCAGCCTTGGCTCACCAGCGCTTCCAACACGGTAAAATTCCACGCAGGCTGCCCCAAAACCTTTCCGCGCGCTTCCCGGCTAAACCCGCGGTACTGATCCAGCCGCGCAATGCCGGGGCTGACCTGATAAACTCTCTGCCGCCCAAAATGGGGAGCCAGATGTGCACAGACCAGCCCATTGTAAATGGCATCTGGCGTGGCTGAAATAAGATAATCAGCCGGGCGCTCCTCCAAATTTTCTGTGCCTTCTTCCGATAAAACTTCAGCACATAAAACAGGCACACCAGCAAGCTCGGCTGGGCGTAAATCACCCAAAGAACTATCCACCAGCAACACAGGTGTGCCTACGGCGTGCACTGCCACAGCCAACTGTGTGGACCAATCATTGGCCCCCACAATGGCCAGCGCTGGTTGATTGGAAAGCGTAAGATGCAACCGGCGACCTAGCGGAATAAGGGAAAAACCATGCAAAATCATGGTGGAGGCAATAACGGCAAAAACAGCCGGCATAACCTGAGAAGCCCCAGGGTAACCTGCATCCTGCAATCGTATCCCGGCGGCACCTGCAACTGCCGCCGCCACAATCCCACGCGGTGCAATCCACCCCATAAATAACCGTTCGGCCCGGCTTAGACTGGAACCTATGGTAGCCAACCAAATACCCAAAGGCCTGACCACAAACAGCACTGCTAGCGTTAAAGCCCCAATAGACCATGACAAACCAGCAAGCTCACTTCGTGTCAGATCGGCTGTAAGCATAATGAACAGGATGGAGACAATGAGCACCACCAGCGCTTCTTTCATCCGCTGGATTTCCGCCATACCGGGAATACGCAGATTAACCAAAGCCATGCCGAACACGGTAGAGGCAATTAGCCCAGCCCCATCCATGGTTAAAGTGCCGATAACGTAGAGAATCAGCGCAAGACTAAGCAGTATCGGCATTTTCAGAAGATCGGGCATTAAATCCCGTATGCACAGCCACCGGACAAACCATGCCGCACCAATGCCAAGCGCAATCATCAATGTAGCGCTCATCAGCATATGCGGGATGATAGATACAAAAAATGTGCCAGACCCCTCACCCGGCTGCATAAGCAACACTTCCAGCACTAACGTGGCCAGAATGGCACCTACGGGGTCATTCAAAATAGCTTCCCACCGCAGAAAGGCTGCAATGCGCGGTTTCAGCTTGGCATGGCGTAACAGGGGCAAAACAACCGTTGGGCCGGTAACCACAATAATGGCGCCAAACAAAAAGGCTGGGCCCCAGCCCATACGCCCAACATAATGGGCGGCAATGCTGCCTAAAATTAAATTGATCGGCAATGCCACCAGCGTAAGGCGCAAAACGCCCTCACCGGCTTCTTTTAACTGACGAAAATCTAATGCAAGGCCGCCTTCAAACACGATAAGCGCCACCGCCAAAGAAACCATTTGGTGGAAAGCGCTACCTGCAACCTCTGAGGGATGCATGATCTGCAACCCCGGCCCCAAAAGCAGCCCCAGAGAAAAAAGCAGAACAATGGCAGGTAACCTGAACCGCCAAGCCGCCCATTGTGCCAGCATACCGCCGCCCAGCACGAGAAAAACAAAAAGAATTACGCTTTCAGTCATGCTAGGCCATTTATCTTATTGGTCTGTAGAACCTGATGTGTCAGGCATCAGTATTATGCGTAAGACCAATAAGATGAACAGTTAAAAATGTTTTCCTATTCTATACCTGCCTCAGCTTCTGGCGCGGCACGTTCCATTACGGCGGCAAAAAAGCCATCTGTTCCATCCCGCAGAGGGCTTAAACTGATGGAGCTTTCCTGACGCAAGGCCTGCGGCATTTCTGGGCTACCTGAAGGAACAAGCCTGAAATCAGGATGGCGTGCCAAAAATGCTGTAACCTGGTCCATATTTTCTGCGCGTAGCAAAGAACAGGTTGCATACACCATGCGCCCTCCGGCCCGAACAAGTGCTGCCGCCCGGTCCATAATGGCAGCCTGCTTTTCCAACAACTCTGTCAGATCCTGTTCAGTAGTGCGGAAACGTGCATCTGGATTCCGGCGCCATGTGCCCGTTCCGCTACATGGTGCATCCACCAATACCCGATCGAATGATCCAGCCCGACGTTTGGCCCATTTATCTCCCGGCACAAGCAAGTGCCGTTCAACATTATGCACGCCTGCACGCCGCAAGCGTTTAACTGCACCTTCTAACCGAGGCGCAGAAACATCGCATGCAACAATATGGCCTTTGTTTTCCATCATCATGGCCATAGCAAGCGTTTTACCGCCCGCACCTGCGCAATAATCCAACACACGCATCTGGGGTTCAACGCCACTTATGGCAGCAACAAGCTGGCTGCCTTCATCCTGAATTTCCACCAGCCCATCACGGAATGCCACACTTGTTGTAACTGGCAAACGTGCAGGTAAACGCAGCCCCCACGGAGAAAGCGGTGTAGGTTCAGCATGCAGGCCTTCACATGCCAGACTACGTTGTGCCTCCTTACGGGGGCCGCGCAGAATATTCACCCGTAAATCCAGAGGCGCTGGGGTGGACATAGCTGCAAGCTCTTCTTCCAGCTTATCGCCAAACGTTGCTTCCAGATGGGGCAACAGCCAATCCGGCAGTTCCAGCCGAACAGCACGAGGCATTTCCGGGTTATCCAGAGTTTTGCCCGCAAGCGGCGTAAGGGTTGAAAGTTCCCCACGCGTCAACGCCCCTGCGGCAAAGCGCCCCTGCTCAAACATTTCCTCTACCTCTGCAAGAGAGAAACCATCGAACAACAGACGCGCTCCGGCCCGGAGCCGAGCAGACGCCACCTCCCCTTTTTGCTCCAACCACCAACCAAGCCGACGCCACGCCCGCATAACATCCCATACAAGGCCGGATATGGCTCTGCGGTCTCCACCGCCCATATAGCGCCGCTCTCTAAAAAAGCTGTTGGCGACAGCATCGGCGGGTTTGCGCGGGGCGGCTTCCATTGCTGCAAGCAGATCAATAGCGGCCGCAAGCCTGGCTGAAGGTGTCATATGTGGTTATCAATCCCGACGGTAATTAGGAGCTTCACGCGTGATGGAAACATCATGCACATGGCTTTCACGCAGGCCCGCACCGGTAATACGGCGGAACTGAGCACCTTCTTGCAGCTCCTTCAGCACGCGGGAACCTGTATAGCCCATACCGGCTTTAAGGCCGCCCACCAGCTGATGAATAACCGCAGCCATGCTGCCTTTGTAAGGCACGCGGCCTTCAATGCCTTCTGGCACCAGCTTAAGCGCATCTTTGACTTCCTGCTGGAAATACCGATCAGCCGAGCCACGCGCCATGGCGCCAAGACTGCCCATGCCACGGTAGGATTTGTAAGAACGCCCCTGATAAAGGAACACCTCGCCCGGCGCTTCTTCCGTGCCAGCAAGCAATGACCCCACCATGACCACATCAGCACCAGCACCAATGGCCTTTACGATATCGCCCGATGTACGAATGCCGCCATCTGCAATGCAGGGAATACCTTTTTCCTTACAAGCCAGAGAGGTTTCAAGCACGGCAGAGAACTGAGGTACACCTACGCCAGCCACAATACGTGTGGTGCAGATGGAACCCGGGCCGATACCGATTTTCACGCAGTCTGCACCAGCTTCAATCAGGGCATGTGCAGCTTCTGGCGTGGCAACGTTACCAGCCACGATCTGCACATTGGCATCAAAGGCTTTCAGGCGTTCAACCGCCCCCAAAACACCGGCAGAATGGCCATGCGCTGTATCTACCACCAACACATCCACGCCTGCTTCAATCAGCATCTTGGCGCGGCTAAAGCCGTCTTCACCCACTCCGGTTGCAGCCGCACAGCGCAGGCGGCCCAAGCTATCCTTGATAGCCAGCGGATGGGCTACAGCCTTATCCATGTCTTTAACAGTGATGATACCTACGCAACGGTCTGCATCATCAACCACCAGCAGTTTTTCAATCCGGTGTTTGTGCAGCAACTGACGGGCCGTATCTGCATCCACACCATTTTTAACCGTGATCAGCCGATCTTTGGTCATCAACTCAGAAACGGGCTGGTTGGGATCTACTGCAAAGCGGGCATCACGGTTGGTAAGAATACCCACCAGCTTCTGCGTGCCGGGTTCCACCACAGGAAGGCCACTAATGCCGTGGCGGTGCATGATATCACGCACTTCGGCCAATGTCTGATCCGGGCCAACGGTTACCGGGTTCACTACCATGCCAGATTCAAAGCGCTTAACGCGACGAACCTGCTCGGCCTGTTCTTCTGGTTGCAGGTTTTTATGGATCACGCCAAGGCCGCCTTGCTGGGCCATGGCAATAGCCATCTGGTCTTCCGTAACCGTATCCATCGCGGCGGAAACCAGCGGAATATTCAGTTCAATAGAGCGTGTGAGATGCGTGCGAACGGTTGTCTGGCTGGGCACAACGTCAGATGCAGCCGGCACAACCAGCACATCGTCAAACGCCAGAGCTTCCGTAACACGGCTATAGGGAGAAGAGGTCATGCTGCGGGCACCCTTGCTGAAATACAAAAAGGCAGGTTACCCTGAAGCATACGCTACGCCGCAGGTCACCCGACCATTGGCGCTCCCTCTTATGATGATGCACGCATAAACGCAAGCGTTACACGCATCTTCTGTCTGTTTTTTTAACGTAAATGCAAAAAAGCAGAGGAGGAAAGTTTGAAAGACACCCACATACAGGCCATAACACGGGAGATGAAACGTGTTCTTCCTTTCCTGTGGGGTTTTATGCTGGCCCCTGCTGCTGCACATGCAGTGGAAACTCCACATACAGGAGGCACGCTGCGCATTCTGGTTTCCAGCGCAGCGGGCACGCTTGATCCACAGATATCCTATATTGGCTTAACCAAGTTTTTTGAAACGCCTGTTTACGATACGCTTTTAACCTACCCCAAATTTGCAGGAACAGGCGCGCAACCCGTTATTCCCAATCTGGCAGAAAATGTACCCCAGCCAGAAGATAACGGGCTGACCTATAGGCTCACCTTGCGCAAAGGTATTCACTTCTCCAACGGGCAACTTTTAACCGTGGCGGATGTGGCGGCTTCTTTCCGGCGTATTTTTGCTGCTGGCAGCCCGACTGCAGGGCCGTATTACAGCGCAATCAAAGGGGCTGATTCCTGCCTGAAAGACACAGCCCATTGCACTTTAGCCGAGGGCATTAAAACAGACGCAACGGCAAACACCATTACATTTCATCTCAGCCACCCGGACCCGGAATTTCTGGAACATCTGGCGTGGGTTCATGCAGCCATTTTGCCAGCGAGCACGCCCACGCATGATATGGGTAATACAGCCCCTCCGGGTACGGGACCTTACCAAATTACAGATTACAACCCCACAACGCACATGCGTTTTGAGCGGAATCCATATTTTCATGAATGGTCGCATAATGCACAGCCTGCGGGCTTTCCTGACCACGTAGAAGTAACGTTCGGATTGGAGCCAGAAGCCGCTGTAACCGCGGTAGAAAATGGCCAAGCCGATCTAATGTATGAAAACGTTCCCCTAGACCGCTTGGGTGAGGTCGGCAGTAAATATGCAGGCCAAGTGCATATCTTTACCCCTCTGTTGTATTACTACGCGACGTTAAATGTAAATGAACCGCCGTTTACATCCCTCAAGGTGCGGCAGGCACTTAATTACGCGGTAAACCGTCATGCTATGGTGATTTACGATGGCGGCAGTGCTGTTGCATCTCCGCAGTGCCAGCTTCTGCCAGAAGGCACTCCGGGGTATGAACGCTTTTGCTCCTATACCGCTGGCGCATCCCCTCAAAACCCTGCACCAGAATGGGCCAAACCGGATATGGAAAAAGCCCGTCAGCTTGTGCAGGAAAGTGGCACCAAGGGTATGCGGGTAACTATTGTAACCCCATCTGGCGGTAAATCGGACAATACTGCACTAGATTTGCGCAGTGTATTGGAAAATCTGGGGTACAAGGCTTCAGTTCACAGTATCAGCCCGGCCATCCATTTCACGTTTGTGCAGAACTCAGACAACCATGTGCAGATTTCCATTGGTGGGTGGAGTGCAGATTACCCATCGGCTGCCAGCTTTCTGGACACGTTGTTTGCGTGCTCCAATTTTCATCCCCATTCCGATAATTCACCCAATATGTCCGGCTTTTGTGATCCGCATATTGACGACATGATGCACCACGCTGCCCAGCTTGCCTTAACAGATCGCACAGCCAGCAATGCGGCATGGGCTCAGGTTGATAAAGCCCTGATGGCACAGGCCCCTGCGCTGCCTTTTGTACAAACCAAAAGGGTTGTGCTGGTTTCTAAACGCACACGAAATATAATTATTACGCTTAATGATGAAATCCTGCTTTCTCAGCTACAGGTTCCATGACTGATCTCGCCCCCACTTTTGCGCAAGATACCAAACCACCCGGCCCTTGGCGGATGGCGTTGCGGTCCCTATGCCATAATCGCTCTGCACTGTTTTCTTTTGCCGTTTTGGTATTTCTGGCTGTAGCCAGCCTGCTTGCGCCTTATTACGCACGCTATGTTGCACATACAGATCCGTTCGTTTCCAACGTAGCAGGTGCCATCACGGTGGGTGGGCAGGAAGTGGATATCATGCAACCCAATGATAACCCATTGCACCTTGGCCTTAGCCCCATTGGCCCCACATGGCATGGAGCTTACATGCTAGGGGCGGATAGCCAGGGGCGTGATGTTGCCGCGCGGTTACTTTATGGCGGACGGAACTCTTTGCTGATTTCGTTCTGCTCTGCCGTTCTATGCCTTGTAATGGCTGCTGCTGTCGGAATAACTGCTGGTTTTTGCGGTGGCATTATAGATACCATTCTCTCCCGCATGATGGATATTATGTGGTCTGTTCCCGTATATCTGTTTGCTATTTCTCTTTCCATTGTCACGGTAAGTGATGGGCTGCATCTGGGCCCGTTTGTTATTGAATCTGATAACCTGCTTTTGCCTATCTGCATTATCGCGCTGGTTTATGTGCCTTATGCTGCACGCCCTATTAGGGGACGGGTTATGGCATTGCGGGAAGCTGAGTTTGTTATGGCCGCACGCTGCCTTGGCGTACCCCGCTGGCGTATTGTGCTGCAAGATATTCTCCCCAACGTCACCTCCACCCTTGTTGTTCTTGGGCCGCTTATCATGGCCATGTCCTTGCTGGCAGAAAGCGCGCTCTCGTTTTTGTCCATTGGGGTGCAGGCCCCTGCGGCATCTTGGGGTACGCTTATTCAAGATGGTGAAGGATTGATTTATACACGCCCCATGGTGGCCATTGCCCCGGGCTTGGCCATTATAGCTGTAGTACTGGCCCTGAACATTCTAGGCGATGGCCTACGAGATGCGCTGGATGTGCGTGATGCCAGCCACCGCGAACAATAGGAGGCCCACCGCATGTTGATGGCCGCCCTCCGCCGAGTGGGACAAACAGTTTTCGTGTTGTTCGGTATTTCCGCATTAGTATTTGCTGTATTTTTTGCCACACCGGGCGCAGACCCTACAGCTCGGATTGCTGGCAAAAACGCATCGCCTCAGACCATGCAGAAAGTGCGGCAGGAATACGGGTTTGATCGCCCCTTACCCGTTCAATATGCCATCATGATGAAAAAGCTGTTCATCACACAAGATTTGGCCTCTTACGCAGATAGAGGCGAACTGGTGGTGCCCGAAATTGCACGCGCGGCACCGGTTACAGTTTCCTTGGTATGTGGTGCGGCCATTATCTGGGTTGTCGTTTCCATTGTCATGGGCACTCTGGCTGCCGCCCTTAAAGGCTCATGGATTGACCGCACGCTAATGATGCTGGGGTTAATTGGCATTTCCATACCCGTTTTCTGGCTTGGGCAAGTTGCAAACCTGATAACGCAGAACCGCTACCACGATACCTGGCTTTTTTCATGGGTACCGGCTCTGGGCTATGTGCCGCTTACACAAAACCCTTGGGGCTGGTTCAAAGCCTTGGTTATTCCATGGGTTGTGCTGGCAGTTTTGTTTATTGGAGTTTATAGCCGCGTGCTGCGGGCAGACCTTGTTGCGCTATCTGGAGAAGATTTTATACGCACGGCCCGCGCCAAAGGACTTTCTCCTTCTCGTATTCTTATCCGGCACGGACTGCGCACGGCTATGGTTACCTTTGTATCTCTGTTCGGTATGGATTTTGCTCAGTTGGTCGGAGGGGGTGCTTTGTTGACCGAAGTGGTTTTCGGGCTGCCTGGAGTTGGTCGCCTCACCTATCAGGCCCTTACCAATCTGGATCTGCCTCTTATTATGGCCACCGTTATGTATTCTGCCGTATTTGTTGTGCTGGCAAATGCGGCGGTTGATATGATCTACCTTCTGCTTGACCCGCGAGTGCGCGATGCCCGCTAACATGCCCCCCCACGCCCTGCTGGATGTGCGAGACCTACGGGTACGTTTTCCGGCCCGTGGGAAGATGATTCCGATTGTAGATGGTGTTTCCTTCACCCTAAACCATCAAGATATTCTAGGGCTGGTGGGGGAATCTGGATCAGGTAAATCTGTCACGGCTTTAGCGCTTATGGGGCTGATTGATGCTCCGGGCGTGCAGGTAACGGGCTCTGTCTGCTTCCGGGGGCAGGAACTGATAGGAATACCGCCAAAAAAGCTACGGCGCCTACGTGGCAAAGAAATTGCCATGATCTTTCAGGACCCCATGACAGCCTTTACACCTGTTTACACAATAGGCTGGCAAATTGATGAGCAAATACGGGCCCATGAACGTGTTTCGCGCAAACAGGCCCGCACCCGCACAGTGAAACTGTTGGGTGATATGGGCGTGCCAGACCCAGAGCGCACAGCCAACCGCTACCCACACCAATTGTCTGGGGGCTTGCGCCAGCGCGCCATGATTGCCATGGCCCTTTCATGCAACCCATCTCTCCTGATTGCAGACGAACCCACAACCGCGTTGGATGTAACCGTACAGGCACAGATACTGGAGCTGATACGCAGCTTGCGAGATACGCACCACTCATCCGTTTTACTGATTACGCATGATATGGGCGTAGTGGCAGAAACCTGCGATAACACCATGGTGCTCTATTCTGGCCGTGTTGCAGAATATGGGCCAACATCTGCCCTATTTGCATCCCCCGCTCACCCATATACAGCCGGGCTTCTAGCCTCCATCCCGCCATTGGATGGACCAAGACCATTACGTTTACCAGCCATTGCTGGCTCTCCTCCGCTTCCGCAAAACCGCCCGGCAGGATGTGCTTTTTCACCACGTTGCCAATACGCACATACAGCCTGCACAATAGCATTGCCGCCTTACGTTCAAACAGGGCCGAACCATTTTGCCGCTTGCGTTCTCCCGCAAGAAGGAAAATCTTTGCCACCACGCCTGAGTGATGCACTTGCACAGGAACACCTCCGGCCATGAAAGCACCTAAAGCCCCCTCGCCCATTTTGGATGTGCGCGATCTGTACAAAACATACCGCCTTCCCCGCGGGCAGGAACTCAAGGCTGTAGATGGCGTTTCCTTTTCCGTTATGCCGGGGGAAGTGCTGGGCGTTGTGGGTGAATCTGGGTGCGGAAAATCATCCCTAGGGCGTTGTCTGCTCAAACTGACGTCCACTACAAGTGGCCAGATTGTATTTGAAGGGCGTGATATCACGCATCTGTCTGAACGCACCTTGCGTCCCTTACGCCAGCGTATGCAGATGGTTTTTCAGGATTCCTACGCCAGTCTCAACCCGCGCCGGAGAATAGGAGACTTACTAGCCGAACCTCTTAAAGTTCATCCTAATGCCCAAGGCCGCAAGCGTTCCTCCGCCGAAATTACGGCGCGCTTACACGAACTGATGGAACTTGTTAGCCTGCCCATTACAGCATTGGCACGATATCCACATGAATTTTCTGGCGGGCAACGCCAACGTATTAACATTGCGCGTGCATTAGCTCTGTCCCCTCAATTGATTATTGCAGATGAGCCTGTTTCTGCCCTGGATGTTTCTGTTCAGGCACAAATCATCAATCTGTTTGCTGACTTACAAAAACAACTTGGCCTTACCTACATATTTGTAGCGCATGATCTGGCTGTTGTGCGCCAGATATCAAACCGGGTAGCTGTCATGTATCTGGGCCGCATTGTAGAAATTGGTGATACCGATAGCGTTCTACACACCCCCGCCCACCCCTATACAGCTGCCCTTACTGCTGCCATCCCGCGGCCTGTTACAGGGCTAGCACGCCCTGTGCCTTTGCAAGGGGATGTTCCCAGCCCCATTAACCGCCCAAGTGGTTGCCGTTTTCATACACGCTGCCCCTACGTACAAACACGCTGCAAGCAGGAAGACCCGGCTTTACGCCCCATCCATCACGATAGGCATGAAGTGGCCTGCCATTTTCCGTTATGATCCGCTGCGGCTGCATCTTATTTCAACAGCTAAAGCTATGTTTACCTTTTCCACTGCTGAATATATTTCATCCTGCAAAATATGCGCCATTTCTTTGAAAGAGGTATTTCGTATCAGCCTCAGCCCCTGCCCTGCCCACAAAGACATATTCTCAGCGTTTCCATCTCGCGCGGCCTTCTTACGTAACGCTTGGGTTAAGGCATTCTGGACAGGATAAGGAAACGGCTGGGAACTTCCATATTCTTCAATAAATTGATTACATATACCACGCGCCAACCTGCCTGAAAAAACATTCGTCAATACGGTGCTTTCGGCTGGCAAATGCTGTTCAAGCGCTTTTCTATACGCTGGGGCCAACGCTGTATCTGAACAACCCAGAAATGCTGTGCCCATTTGCACAGCTTCGGCACCCAAGCTTATAGCTGCTACTATGCCTTCTCCATCCATGATACCTCCTGCGGCAATAACTGGAATTGAGATATCCTTTACAATTTCCCGGACAAGAGAAAGCAATCCTACGCCATTTCCTCCATCAGAGAGAAAACTTCCGCGGTGCCCACCTGCTTCTATACCTTGAGCACACACAGCATCTGCCCCAACGTCTGCCCATGCGCGCGCCTCTGCACTGGTCGTAGCTGTGCCACATACAAAAATACCTTGAGCATGCAGCATGGAAACCTGTTCCTGTGTGAGAATACCAAACGTAAAACTTGCAACTGGCGGTTTGGCGTGAAGCAGAACTTCAAACTGTTCCTGAAATGATGGAGCATATTGATTGGGTAATATAAAATCCAATTCCAGTTTTTCATAAACATGACGCAAAAACAAAGTATCTTGCGGATCAGAATAATAACTGGGCAGATGATCAATAATAAAAAGGTTAACGTTAAAAGCTGATGTTGTTTCAGATTTAATCTGGTGAAGAGAAGCCTCAATTTCCTCTGGAGACATCATGCCAGCACCAAGAGAGCCTAAAAAACCTGCATTACTGGCAGCAATAACCATTTCAGCATTACTTATGCCAGCCATAGGAGCCTGAATAACTGGCAAGGCAAGCTCTAACTTTTCGACCAAAGTATGATGTGGCATGCGCTAACCTTTCTATGTTTTTGCTGTTTAGCACTTTATCTACAAAGTCCACTCTCCACGATCTTCATGCAATCGTCACAGTTATAAATGTGAAATGCAGGTAAATTATACGCCAGTATGACGATTGATGTGGGAATAAGTCACTATGCGTTTTCGTAACGCCGTTTTTTATGCCGTAAGTCTTTCCTTGGCGCACACCTTCTTTGGATATACCGCACAGGCACAACAGTTTACCCTACCTGATGGGCGTGCATTCTTGCCGCCACCTCCGCGGGCCGAAGAACCTGCACAACAGGCAGACTTACGGGCTTTTGAAAAAACGCGGGGGCTGAAAGATAAGGCGCGCTGGAAATTGGCCCAGAATGACGCCAACCTGAACCCAGACCATGTTATCAAGGATTTTTCATGCGCTGCCGGATTTAATCTGGATCCAGCCAAACTTCCCGCAATGGTCGATCTTCTTACATCGCTTGCGCAGCCCGTAGAGCAAGATGTTTCAAACGAAAAAGACTTCTGGAAACGGCGCAGGCCTTTTGTCGGAACAGATAAAGACATCTGCACCGCGCATTCAGATGGGCTTGATCATAGCTATGCCTACCCATCTGGCCATACAACCTGGGGTTGGCTTACGGCGTCCATTCTTGCCAGCGCTCTGCCTGATCGTGCAACGCAAATCATGCAACGCGGCCGTATATTTGGTGAAAGCCGTATTGTTTGTGGCGTGCATTGGAAAAGCGACGTGCAAGCTGGCTATATGAACGGAAGCGCCATGTTTGCAACACTTCAGGAACAGCCCGCTTTTACCCAGAAAATGGCAAAAGTTCGCCAGGAACTTCTTGCCTTGCGTAATGCTAAAACAGAACCAGACACAAAAACTTGCGCGGTAGAGCAGCAAGCCGCGCAAGATATTTTTTAATAATTGATATTTCTGATTCTGGGGTTTGGATATTCATGAGTTGCCGGTTATCTGCGTTGCCTGTCCTGCGGCTGTTTACGCTGGCAGGTTACGCACAACAGGCCTTGCCAACCGCTTTTAAAGCACCGGCACCGCTTATCGGCTTGCATGGCTTGTGGGGTTCTCGCCTATCCGATCTGGTAGCATATGAATGCACCAAACTTGCAAACTGCTTTGGCATGAACCCAGAGAAGAAGAAATTGGCATACTTCAGGCTCTTTCCCTGCAAGCACGCGCTGGCCGCGTTGATATGAACTGTATTCTTGTTTTACGCGCTGGCAGCAATTTCGACATGCCTCCATCCAGACAGACGGCTGCAAACCTACTTAAGGCCAAAACTGAAGAATCTGGTTTTTCTGGTTTTCCACCTGCTCTGGATGCTGCGTATCAGGCAGGAAGTGTGGTTGTAAAAGAAATTGCAACACACTGGGCCCATTACGAAAACACCATTCCCTCTCATTAGACGTTTTTACGTATCTGACAGGATCGAAACATGACGACACGTCGTAATTTTCTGAAATATGCTTTCCTTTCCGGGGCGGCGGGTTCTGCTGGCATGTTGCCTTCTGCCATTAGCCGCGCATTTGCTATTTCCCCCGATCCAGGAACGACATATCAGGATGCAGAACATATTGTTATCTTGATGCAGGAAAACCGTTCGTTCGATCATTTATATGGTACATTACAAGGTGTACGTGGATTTAACGACCCTCGCGCCATACGCCAGCCCAACGGTAACCCGGTATTTGTGCAATCCAGCACAGAAGGGCAAACCTACGTGCCTTGGCGCCTGAATATTCATGACACACGCATTACATGGATGGGCTCTATCCCTCATTCACGAGAAAGCCAGGTTGATGCGTGGAACAACGGACATCATGATCGGTGGGTAGACGTCAAAAAGTCACATTACAAGAAATACGAACACTACCCCATGACTATGGGATATTATACACGAGAAGACCTCCCGTTTTATTATGCATTGGCAGATGCTTTTACTGTTTGTGACCAAAATTACTGCGGTGTGATGACAAGCACTTGCCCGAACCGTTTGGTGTTCTGGACAGGTACTGTGCGTAATAAACAAAGCACTGACTCCACAGTTTATATGCGCAACCCAGAAATTCTTAAATCTGGCCTAACATGGACAACCTTTCCTGAAAGATTGGAACAGATTGGCATTTCATGGAAAGTATATCAAAATGAAACCGATCAGGTTGGCGGTCTGAATGAAAAAGAACGCGCATGGCTTTCTAACTTTGCACTTAATATTTTAGAATGCTTTGAAAATTATAATACATCTGCAAACCCCAGATTTCATGAATGGGTAGATGAGCGTATAAAAGCCTGCTCCAAACATATTGAAAAACTTCAGACCGAAGAAAGACTTGTTTCAGAAAAACATCAGGAACAGTTAGCTGAAGCCAATGCCTTGCTGGCTGTTCTAAAACGCCGCCGCGATACTGCTACAAAAACAGTAGAACAGCTTACTTCGGCAGAACGTAGCTTGTTTGAACGCGCTTTTGTAACCAACAAAGCAGACAAAAATTACCGGACACTTGAAACACTCACTTTTTCAGATGGTTCCAATACACGCCATATGGATGTTCCCAAGGGAGATGTCCTGTATCAATTCCGCAAGGATGTACAGAACGGCAAACTCCCCACTGTTTCATGGTTAGCTGCACCGGAACATTTTTCTGATCACCCAGCCTCACCTTGGTATGGTGCATGGTTTGTATCAGAAGTTATGGATATTCTTACCGAAAATCCGGAAATCTGGAAAAAAACCATTTTCATCATGACTTACGATGAAAATGATGGCTACTTTGACCATTGCTGCTCCTTCACGGCACCAGACCCTAAACGCCCAGAAACAGGCAAATCCTCCGCCAGTATAGGGCCTGATGGTCTAGAATATACTTACGCCAAAGATGAAGAAATTATGGGCGTGCCTCCTGCATTAGCACGTAGTGGCCCAATTGGTCTGGGCTTTCGGGTTCCCATGATTATTGCATCTCCGTGGAGCCGTGGAGGCTGGGTGAATTCTCAGCTGTTCGAGCATAGCTCTACGCTGCAGTTTCTTGAAAAGTTTATTGAAGGTAAGTTTGGTAAAAAGGTTACCGAAACCAATATTTCTCCATGGCGCCGTGCCATTAGTGGGGATTTAACATCATGCTTCCGCCCTTACGATGGCACGGTTCCACAACTTCCATTTATTGAAAGAGATAAACATCTAGAAATTATCGAAGATGCACGCTACCGGCCTATGCCCAGTGGATTTAAATCTCTCGAAGAAGCTGACATTACGCTGCTGAAAAACGATCCCCTCCAACTACAGCGCTATGTAAAACAAGAACCAGGCACACGGCCAGCCTGCGCCCTACCCTATGAACTGTACTGTGATGGCGGCCTAAGCGCAGATGGACAAACCATATCCCTGCATCTGCAAGCAGGTACAAAGGTACACAAGCACCTTTCATCTGGTGCCCCTTTTAATGTGTACACCCACAACATGCGGCAAGAAAGCGGTATGCGATCCAGCACCTATGCTGTAGCTGCTGGAGATAACATAACGGTAAATATTGATAGCCGTTTATCTGAAAGCAATCTTTACGATGTATCTGTTCACGCACCCAATGGCTTCTACCGCAAATTTACTGGGCGCAAGCATGGCATAAAACTTTTAGCTGAATGTAAATATATGCCTTCGAGCAAGGAAAGCATGCTTCTTTGCCTAAAAAACATGGGACATGATACATTGGAAATCCACTGCAATAGACTAGGGCACGCAGCTTTACATGTCCTGCACATTCCTGCCCAAGGCAATGTCAGGCAGGTTATACCTCTTGCTCAATCCAACATGTGGTATAATTTAACACTGACAGCACCCAAAGAACCTGAATTTTCTTATGTTTTTGCAGGCCATCTCGACAATGGGAACCATAGCATTACGGACCCAGAAATGGGCCTCATAAAATAAATACAAGTTATTATTCTATACAGGATAAAACACTGGGCGTTTACATGCTGATTTATGTAAACACCCAGCATATTAAAAATAAAATAATGTATTTTATTTCAGAAAATTTTGAATTCTTATAAATTTCTCTAACCATAAATATAGAATTTCTCATTCACGCAATTTACTGATCAACAGTGAAATACAGATCATAAACAGCCTGATTGAATGAGCGTTTTTAGCTTTTGTATATGAACAGATGAATCATGATGCAAGAATGGCCCGCGCCCTAAGGTGCAAACGTATCGTGCCATTTCCTGTCCGCAATTCTAAAGCGCTAGGAAACATATAGTTCTTTAGTTTGAGCTGCTCCTGAGCAGAGAGGCTGCCATCTCCACCAGCATAAGCAAGAAGGCTATTTTTGGTCTCACTGTCCAGCAACCATGACCTCTGAATACCAAGCCACCAAGGTCGCTGACAATGGTAAGCAGAGCCGTTGAAACAATACTCTGATTAAGCGCCCCCATAATCATGGTCATCATAAGACCAATGGACACAAGGATACGCGTGGTTGGAGAATAGGCAGATGAGGTTTCCGCCGCAGTGGGTAACTGCACGTAACCGTTCCTGTAACTATCAAAATAAATCATACGTGGGAAAAACAGCTATTATGAGCAACCCGCAATGTAAAAGCTGTTCAAGCATGCAGCCATTGTGCGGCTGGTAACATAATGCAGTAGCAATACCTACTGCATTATGTCTTGGTCTCTTTATTATGCACTCACATCCTTAACAGATGCATCTGCCTGCCCTTGCACCCAATAACCAGATGCCTTGATCCATTGTGTGGCAATACCGCGTTTTTCAAGCAAATATTGGCGCACTGTTTTTGCAACACGGGCTTCTGCCCCAACCCAAATAAATGTGTGTTCTGAAATATCCATGCCGGATAGAGCAGACACAATACCTTGTGCATCATCAGCTTTATCCAAAGGACGATGAACCCAATGCGCTGTATGCTGTGCAGATGTTTCGAATATCTGCTCGTCTTCTTGCCCTGGCACAGCAACGATTGTTGTCACATGGCTTTGAGCGGGAAGCTCCTCCACCCTACGGCCAATGGCTGGCAAGGCTGTCTCATCCCCAATCAGTAACCAGTGCGCGATATTGCCAGAAATAATCTGAGATCCTTTTGGGCCGCCAATATCTAGATGATCACCAACCTTTGCAGCCCGTGCCCATGCGGCAGCAGGTCCACCTTCGTGATTCACAAAATCCAGCACCAGCGTACCTGCTGCTGGATTATATTTGCGCGGAGTGTAATCCCGACGGACAGGCGCACCATCCAAACCAGGAATGAATATTTTGATATGATCATCCGGAGAGGGACTTACAAAACCCGCTAGATCCGAACCTGCAAGACTTATCCTTATCATATGCGGTGTTAGCCGCTCCACCTTTACAACTTCTAAAGAGCGGCGATGCAATTCATGCCGCACACGATGGATTTCTGGCACATCGCAAGCACCAGAAACAACATTCTGGGTTGTCATTTATTTATCCTATTGCTTACTCGAAGTTTTATTTTGTTTCTAAACGGCTCACTTCTATGCCCGTCCCGACAGGTAGCAAAACGCTGGAAATACCGGGCAATACGCGTATGGCCTGCCCATAGCGTTTTACATCTTCTGTACCGGGCCGGATCATATTATCAGCCACAATAATTGCACCGGGGTTAAGGCGTGGGTAAAACGCCTTTAAGCAAGGCACATAAAGATCTTTCCAAAGATCAACAAAAACAAAATCTACTTTTTCATCCATCTCATCAATCATCTGCACGGCATCACCTACGCGAAAGTCTATCCAATTCGCCAAGCCTGCTTGCTGTGCCATTTTCTGAGCATAAGCAGATTTATAATCATGCAGTTCCATTGTAATCAGCTTACCGTCAGCAACGCGGGCAGCTTCGGCAAGCCAGATGCCAGAATATCCAAAGGATGTGCCGAGTTCCAGAATAGTTGGATTTTTCAGGCTCTTGGCTAAAATATTCAACAGTTGCCCTGTTTCTGGCCCGATGGAACGCATGCGCTGGTCATGCCCCCCATCACGACCGCCAGGCGCTTCAATACGCGGTTGGCGACGTTCTTGCTATATACGTTCATGATAGAGGTTGAGAACTGTCTGAATTTTATCATCCATGATTATCTTCCCTCTTATTGTCTTACAGATTTAAACTTGCCCAACACCACGTGCAGCTTCATCTAGAAGTGCTGCAATTTTTTCTTCTGCCGCTGGGTCAAGCCCACCGTTACGCAACCGAAGACGCAACGCAATTTTCAGGTTTTCCATGGCGCGCATTACAGGCATGGGAATATTCTTACGCCCACCTCTTCCTTCGGGTTCCGCTGCCGCTGCACGAGAAAGGATTTCTTCCAACCCGGCCTGGTTGGCAGACAAAAACGCCTCACCCTCTGGTGTTATCTGGTAGTTTTTACGGCTTTCACCTTCAGATGGGCGAATATATCCTGCTTCTTCCAACCAAGTGAGTGTTGGATAAATAACACCGGGGCTTGGGGTATAACTTCCCCCAAATTTTTCTTCGATATCCTTGATAAGTTCATAACCATAAGTTGGTTTTTCCGAAATTAACTTAAGAACCAGCAAACGGATTTCGCCATAATCAAAAAGCCTTCTGCGGCCACCCCGTCGGCCTCCACCCCGACCATGTTGATGGCGATGCTTCCCTCCAGAACCTGCTGTTCCTTCAGGGGAGAAAACTGGGCGGCTACGACCGCCTGCGTGTTTGTTTCTGTGTTTCATAATTCCGATATATATTCCGATATATCTGATGTCAAGATATATCTAGATATATTCCTTAGACGATCTGTTTTGCTCCCTACCCTCTTCACACAAGCAACAGGCACACGTGCGCAGGCATACAAATGCGGCAAAACACAAGCAGTCGATATTTTACCATATATGTAGAATCCCCGTTTTTCGCACAATGCGTGAATGTTTTATGAATACTCTATTTAATATAAATGAATTTTTTAAATATCTCTCAAAAACCCACAAAAAGTCAGATAGGTTGCGGCGCCTTATGGGAAAATGAGACACCGCAATGAAAAAGTTCCTGATCCTGAGCACAGTTTGTATATTTGCTCAAAACGCCACAACCATAGCCAAAGCGAGCAGCAACCCGGATAAACACAAAAACCACGCTCCCCTTGCTGCAAAAAAAACGGCTAAATTGCCGAAAGCCAAGGATGAGAACGTCGACGTCGTCTCGCGCAAAACAGCAGGCGGCGGAATGATGGTGAAACACACATCTGCCAAAACGATAAGCTCACTTTCCCATAGCTATATCGAGATGCAGTCTCCTACTTCCACAATCGAATCACTGATCCAAACAGTGCCTGGCGTGGTTTCTGCCAGTGAAGGGCCTCTTACAACCTCCTTTTCCACCATTCATATTCGCGGGATGGCGCAAGCAGAAATTGGTGTCACGCTTGAAGGTATGCCAGCAGCCAACCCCTTTACATACAGTACCTATACCCCTTCTCTCGTTGATAGTGAGAATATGGGCCAGGTGAATGTGATGCAGGGCTCGGTGGATATTAATTCCCCCACCTACAACGCAACGGGGGCTGAAGTTTCTGCAACATTACGCCACCCGATGGACCACCAAAATGTGCATGTTGCGGCCTCTGGCGGCTCCTACGGCACGAACAAAGACTTTATCCGCTACGATAGCGGAGAAATCGGACACTCCGGCGTGCGGGGCTTTGTTTCTGGTTCCTATGCCCGCAGTGATATGTGGCGTGGTGCTGGTGACATTCGCAAGTGGCACGTAGATGCAGCACTTACAAAAAGCTGGGCTCCCGGTAGCCATTCAGAAGCTATTTTTGGTTTTACAGATGCCGCACAAGGTGAATGGCTTTATCCATCCTTGGCGAATTGGAAAACCTACGGAACCAAATATGGCCTGAACAACCAGTATTATAATGGTGATACACACTACGTTGGGCTGAACGGCAAAAATACTGGGGCTATTTACGGTACATTAAAAAATCATTTCAGCTTTGGGCATGGGTTAAGCTTAGACGCACAAGCCTATTCTGTTGAATTTCATGGACCTTATTATTACGGCGAAACCGTGCCTGTCTCCAATGGTTATGCTGGCGCGGAAAAATACGCACATCTTGACGATTATAAAAACCTACCTGGATATGACCCATCAGTTAGCAAATTAACGTCTGTTGAAGTTTCAGATTGGTATACAATTTCTTCCGGTTTAACCCTTACCGGACATTGGAAGCATAAATTCAATACACTTAACTTTACCTATTGGTATTCTTACGCTCAGGAAGCCGCCACCCAGAAGTTTTATCCTGTAAATGGCAGTGGGCATTGGAACTCTAATGGTGCCCCCCTTACAGCTAACGGCGGACTGCTTATTAACCAAGATAATGAAAACGCCTTACAGCAGTTGAATAGCTTTGCTGTGGACGACAAAATGTCGTTCCTGCATGACCGCCTGACTATTGATGGTGGTATTAGAATGGTAATGGCAAACCGCCAATACACTCAGGATCTGCCGGGCGTAACGGCAAGCAAATCCATTAAAAATGTGTTTGTTCCCTCCCCTCAGGTGCTTATCAATTACCGCTTCAATCCCAACCATCAGATCTATGTTAACGGCACAACTGGTTACCACCTTCCTGCTGGGTTAAGTTCACAGCTTGCATCCTACAGCTATAACACTGGCAAGGCGACATCGCTCCCGATGTCCGATTACAAGCCAGAATATATGATTACAGAAGAAATAGGGTATCGCTATAGTGGCCTCTTTATGGCTAACCTTGCAGGCTTTCATTATAACGTAACGAACCATCAGGTTTCGGCCATAAGCTATCAACCGGGATCAACATCAACAATTTCACAGTTAATCAACGCCGGTGGTCTGGAAGCCTACGGTATTCAGGCAGAACTTGCCACGCGCCCCTGGCACAATGTAAGCGCTTACGCATCTGGCCAGTATATGCACACTAAAAATGGAAACAATATTGCTTATGCAGGAGATTATCTTGCAACCAAAGGCAAGCAAGAAGTTGGTGCTCCACAATTTTCTGGTTCTCTGGGCCTGACCTATAATGATGGCAAATGGTTTGGCAACTTTACACTGCAATATACTGGTGCCCAATACGCCACACTCATGAATGATCAGAGTATTCCCGGTTACGTTACGGCCAACCTTGGCTTTGGCAGGCGCTTGCCGCAAATTGGCCACGTCTCTCCTAAAATCAAGCTGAACCTCGTTAACCTTGGGGACAACCATTATCTGTCTTCAATGTATGGCTATACAACAAACGCCAAAACACAGCATGGTGTGCTTACGGGTAAAAGCCTTTCTGGCTCACAGCCTACTTACGTTATTGGTTCCCCATTTGTGGTAACTGCCACTCTTTCTGCTGATTTTTAATTTTGCACATTATCAGGATATTAAGTCGTTCTGTGTTCTGCTTCTTAAAAGCAGTGCACAGAACCACTATAGAACACCCAATAGTTTGATACCGCAGAACACACAGCGTAATGCTCCAAAAAGCACATCCACAGTGCACCTAACTACAAGCCTTATGAGAAGACCCTTTTAAGTTATGCAGGCAAAAGTGCTGCCGCAGCCGTTGGCGAAACCTGCACTGGTGGAGCATGCCAGCGCCCTTCGTCTACATTCTGAATTTCCCTATCAATCTCACGCACCACCTGCCGTGAAAATGGGCCGAGATGTAAATAAAGTGCACTCGTCATAACCACATAAGGTATTGCCTTTGGGTTATGCAGGGCACAATCAATCATCATACGCCAGAATTGTTTGGCTGTTCCTGGGCCAGCACGGTGAATACGGAAAAGCAAACGTGCAAAACTGCGCAAATCACCCCGTATCATTTTATGGGCGCGCTCACGCTTAAGCATCCGGCCCATCCGTCGAACACGCCCAAAATATGCAACTGGATTGTAAATTTCTGCCAGAACGGTTCTGTAATCATTCAATACATCGCGGCGCGGGCGGTTTGTTTCAAAATTCAGCCCCGCTGTGCACTGATCTCCAGATTGCGTCTGCTCGCCCCCAGAAAACAAGCGCCCCTCGGCTAGCAGGCGGCGCGTAAGCTGTGTTGTTGGCAGGGCATAAAGTAACCCAACCATGCAAACCGGAATGGAAGTATCTTCAATACATTCTACCATCCCTGCTGCAACACTGCTTTTTTCGCTATCAAAGCCAACAATAAAGCCAGCGTTTACAAAAATACCAGCCTCATGAATTTTGGTAATACTTTCTTGCAAGCTGCGCCGAGTATTCTGTTTTTTCTGCGTCATCACCAGCGTATCTGTATCCGGGCTTTCAATCCCGATGAATACAGCAAAGAAATTTGTTTCTGCCAGACTGCGCAGCAAATCCGTATCATCTGCAAGGTTGATGGATGCTTCGGTTGAAAACTCAAATGGAAATTTCTTTTTATTCTGCCAGAGTTTCAAATCCGGCAAGAACTTCTTAAGCGCTTTTTTGTTACCAATCAGATTATCATCAACAAAATCCACATGCCCCCGATAACCAAGAGCATACAATGCATCCAGCTCTGCAATAACTTGGGCGTTTGTTTTGGTTCGCGGTACACGGCCATAAAGCTCAATAATATCGCAGAACTCGCAGCTAAACGGACATCCACGTGAAAACTGAATACCTACATGCAAATACTGATCCAGCTTTAACAGATCAAAACGCGGCAAAGGGCTTTTTGTAACGTCCGTTTTCCCCATAGGGGCCTTAAAGACGCCCTGCGTGTCCCCCCTCCGCCAAGCTGTTATGAAATCAATCATGATTTCTTCAGCTTCACCCAGCACCTGAAAATTTGCCGCGCTATACAAATCTGGGCTGGATGTCACATCCGGCCCACCAACCACCACTGGCTTATTGCTAGTGCGACACATTTCTATAGTGCGCAGGGAGTCATTTCTTTGGGGAAGCATTCCGCCGGTCATCACCATATCGGCCCAAGCGAAATCCTCATCTGTCAGAAGCTCGGTGTTCCGGTTCACCAATTTAACCTCCCAGTGTTTGGGAAGCAACGCTGCAACCGTAATCAAACCAAGCGGAGCCGCCGGATAGCGCGCCCCAGCCAGATCACAGGCCTCTTTGTAATTCCAGAACGAACTGGCATTAAAAAGTGGAAAGATCATCAAGACCTTGCAGCTATCGGTCGTCACGGAGATATCCTTTGATTGAACAGCTGATCACAATCAAAGCGGACGATATCTCGCTCTCTTCGACGGCGCGCAGCCCCCTGCAGGGCTTGGTTTCCTATGGAGGGTAAATGCTCTGGACACCTTCCATATGGGCGTCGTATCTGAGAGCTGGGAGTAGCAAGAGCCAGCAAAAGGTCATTTCATGACCTTTCATCTGAGTGAATTCTGCTTATACGCTCAAGAACGCATGTATTGCAAATCAATCACTATCCTAGAAGAAAAAGACATACCAAGGTGCTTATCACCTCGGTATGAAATTTCCAGCCAGAACGCAGGCACTCTACAACTCACATAAAAATACAAATTTACTGAGGCAAGTTCTTTGCCAGTCTCAGATGCTCTTCAAGCGTTGGCACAGTGCTTGCGGCCCACTTTTTCAAGGCAGGATTATCCCCATTTTTTGCATAACGCTGGAAAAGTGAGAGAGCATTTTCATGCGCCGTTATCTGATCTTGCCTATACCGCCGCACAAAACTTTCACCATGCAGGCCGTGGAGCGTATCAAGCTTTTTTTGGCTTGCTTCATCAACGTCAACCGGAAGCATATTGTTTATGTTGTTATCACTTACAATCTGCTTCAATTCTGCTGATGTCTTATGATGATCTTCTATCATTTTAGATGCAAAATCTTTAAGAGAAGGTTCTGAAAGTGCCTGTTGGCTGGATTGAATCTCGAAAAGATCGCTCCATACAGCACCTTGAATAAAATCATCCGTTTTAGGGGCTATACCCATTGCAGAATTTATGCCGGTTCGTTCTGGCAAAGATTCAGCAAACGCTGGCGCAGCAACACACAAAGCCGCAACAAGAAAGTACGTCTTTTTCATGAGTATTGTCCTTTTGAAAGCGGTAATTTTCTTGAAAAAAGATAAATCCGCAAAGTGCGCAATGTGTTGAACGGCACCCTTTACTAAAGGTTTCACGCAATCAAAGAACAATTTTGCTATTGAATAATTTTTATTTACAAAAAACTTTTAAAAATTCTGGGTCTTCCTTTATTAGAAAAAGTTTATGTCCCGTACAGTAATAAATCGTATTTACCCATAAATAAAGCCGGATGCTGCACTGTCTATTGAGCAACATCCGGCAAAAAATGGTATTATTTTCTCATCTACCGTTATCAGAGATCAGCACTTACAGAAAACTTAAATGTTTGCGGATCCCCCATAACCAGATCGCTCTGATAAACAGAAGCCCAATACCGTTGGTTTCCAACGTTATCGACTTCAAACCGTGCGGTAAGGGGCTTGTTATGAACCAAAAAGGTATAACGTGCCCCCAGATCAAACCGAGACCATGCAGGCAGGTGGGCTGAATTGACGTTATTGAACTGCTGCTTGCCAGTACTAACAACACGGCCAACAAGCGTTAGCCCTTTTACGAAGGGCACATCATATTCCAGATTTCCGTTAATTGTATAGTTTGGAACACCAATAACGGTCTTGCCATTATATTCACCTCCGGCTGTATGCACCTGTTTGGCATCAATCAGCGTAAGCCCTCCGTTAAACCGCAACCCACGCAGGATTTCTCCATTAAATGTCAGTTCCATACCCCGGTTTCTTTGCTTGCCGCTTTGGGTATAGATAGATTCACCCGTATCTCCGTAAGGTTCTGTCATACCATACGGCATGGATGTCTGGAAAAATGCGACACCGGCAGAAAAACGCCCCACGTCGTACTTGGCACCAACCTCGTACTGCGTGCTCTGATACGGCGCAAAGGTTTGCCCTGCATTTACATAGGTAGAACCAACAGTGGTGCCAGCAGAAAGCCCCTGAATACGGTTGAAATACAACGCAACATTCTTAACCGGGTGCACTACAAGGCCGATAACAGGCGAAAAAGCTGAAGCATTATAATGCGAAAGCAGACTTCCGCTCCCGTAATTATAGGAATCTGATAGGATATCCTGATACCGGAAGCCACCTGTCAACGCGATACGGTCATGCCAGAATGTCATCGTATCAGACAAAAACAAGCTATAGAGTTTGTTCCATGAAACGCGCCCTGGGTTGCGCAAATTGCCTCCGGCAAACGTCTCATTGGGCGTAAACTGAGTTGGGTGATAAATATTCCCGGGCTCCCCTACCAGACTCATAGCATAAGCTGCGTCTGATTCTTCCCAGATTGCAGAACCACCCGCATTGATTTCATGCTTGATAAAGCCTGTATTTACATGGGCACGCACCCCAGCCTGCGTTGCCTCGTTCATAACATTATAAGCATCCGCCATAGCCCCCACAGAGCCATCCCCTGTACGAGAATTGCTTAGTGTGGTTGTGGCGTAATTACCCATTTCGTTTCCACTTTGGGCACCAAACTTTGCGTAGGTGGTAATGTGCTCGCCAAAGTCATGTTCAATATTCAGCGTGCCAAACAGATAGGAGAGATCTGTGTAAGCCCAGCGCTGCCCCCAGTTTTTGGAGGGAGAGGTAGCCTTTGGTGTAGGCATATCTGTTGCAAGGCTGGAAACAATAATGGCGCTACGCCCACCAAAAACCTGCTGTTTCTGGTAGTTCATATTCATATTGATGCGCGTATCATCATTATGCCAATCAAAGGAACCGCCAAGGGCAATGTCATCATGCCGTTCTCCTTTGATAGGTGTTTCACCATCCATGCCAGCGGCATTGAAGCGGAAACCATAGGCGCGATCTTTGCCAAACCGACGGCTTAAATCAAAAGCGCCACCGCCCTGCCCGCTACTTGTATAATCACCTGTAACGCGGGTGATATCGGTAGATGCCGCACGTTTGGGAATAAGGTTTACATTCCCGCCAATGGCAGAACCACCCGGCGCCGCACCGTTCAAAAACGCACTAGCGCCATTGAGAACCTGCACTGAATCATAAAGCTGAGGGGAAACAAGCTGGCGCGGTGTAACGCCATACAAGCCATCAATCGCAATATCATCGCCATACAGGGTAAAACCACGTATCTGGAAAAGCTGGGCGTAATTACCATATCCCATAGTTGTGCGAACGGTTGGATCATTCAGCAAAACATCACCAAGCGTTTGAGACTGCTGGTTCAAGATAAGGCTGGAATTATAGCTTCGTATATTAAACGGAACATCTAAGCCCTTTTTATGCCCTAAAACCCCTAGATCTCCTCCATTCGTCACATACATACGGTTACTGCGCGATGCTTTAACAACCAGATCTTCTTGCTTGGCTGCAACTATATCTGTTGTTTGCTTGTTTTGCCCCTGTATCGTTTTTTTTGTCTGGCCTGCACTCGGCTGTTTTGTATCCGAAAGAGGTGCATGAACTGGCTTATGTGACGGCTTGATATCTTCTGCCTGCACATAACCAGGAAAAAAAACGCCTTCTGCAATGCCTGCAAGCAAGCTGGAAACACAAAGCGTATTCAAACAAAACACACGAAAACTCATGGCAAGGCTCACTGCATGGGAATAGCCTGCGCCTTATCTAGCAACTAAGAATAAATTGCAAGTACGTAATCCCATGAGTTTCCGCTGGATCCTCCGCAAGGCACGCAACACCCCATAGAATCAGAAAGGGGTAGGACAATGCCTACCCCTTCGCCTAAGTAGATGGCTCTTATTAAGCTCCTAACAAGAATACCCTGAATTACGCGGCAGCTCGTGCAGTTACCCCCAAGCGGTAACCTTCCCGCTGAAGCACCTTGATTGAATCCTCGGAATATTTTGCCACGAGAGAGGAAACATCACCAGGAGCACACCAGAACCCCAGAGTAACCTGAATATTTGCAGGCTTGGGCAAAAAGGAAACCGAAGCAGCCGGGTCTTTCAGAACCTGCGGATCTTGCTCTGTCAGTGCCAGCAATAGTGTTCGCGCTTTATCGAGATCATCATTGTAATCAATCAGCAAACTGACTGAGCCCAGAAGCCGATCTGATTCCGAGCTGTTAATAACAATGTTGTTTGAGAGGGTTCCATTAGGAACGTAAATAATCTCGTGGTTTGCATCCAGCAGCACAGTGCGAAACATTTCGATTGATGTCACTGTGCCCGAGCTACCACCCGCAGTAATGGAATCCCCTACCTTGAAAGGGCGGAAAAGCAGAATCAAAACACCGCCGGCAAAGTTCGCAAGGCTGCCTTGCAATGCCATACCAACAGCCAAGCCCGCTGCACCCAACACCGCAACAAACGACGTTGTAGCAATGCCAACCATAGAAGCTACGCTGATGAGCAAAAGAGCTTTTAGGAACAGGCCAACAACACTTAGCAAAAAACCACGCAGTGTTGGTTCTATATGGCTGGCCGTCATCATCCGACCCATTGCCCGCGTTACAGCGTTAACAACTTTCCAGCCCACAAAAAGAACAATCAATGCCAGAACAAACTGGCTTGCATACCCTAACAATACAGGCAACAGCCCGCTTAATTGCGACCAAATTGAATGAACCTGATTTTCCATAATCATCCCTAAATCATATTTCGCGTGCGCCACACGACAGCATGCAACGCCCGCACCTTCCTGACATGGTAAGATATCTCACTGCTATCCGTCATCATTATGGCCTGACTAAAATTTACACACATTGTTGTAAATTCATTAACTATGCATCGCCACCACATTAGGAAGGCCGGGCCAAGCCATACAGGCTTCTTGGCAAACAAATAGATAGCCGAGCGCGTATGCTTCCATCACGTCGAAAACATACGCATCTGTTAAGCACCAAAATCACATAACTGTGATATTTATTTTATCATCATGAATACAGGAAAGGTATTCAAAACAATTATCATTACGGGTTCTGGCCTATGACACGCCACACAGCATTGCCAACATCATCAGCAACCAGCAACGCGCCTGCACGATCAAGCGCAAGACCAACTGGTCGGCCATGCACATGTGATTCATCTGGTGTCAAAAAGCCCGTAAGCACATCAATAGGCATTCCCGCTGGTCGCCCATCGGTAAACGGCACATAGATTACCTTATAGCCACTTTTAGGCCTACGGTTCCAAGATCCATGTTGCGCCACAAACAATCCATGCCGCCATACGTCAGGGAGTTGCATGGCATCATGAGAAAACGCAATACCAATAGAAGCTGTATGCGCACCAACAGCATAATCAGGCACAACCGCTTGCGCTACAAGATCCAGACGTTGAGGTGAAACACGACTATCAACATGCTGGCCGTAATAACTGTAAGGCCAGCCATAAAATGCGCCTTCCTTCACGGCGGTAATGTAATCGGGCACAAGATCACTCCCTATTTCATCCCGCTCATTCACCGCCACCCATAGGGCTCCGCTATCTGGCTCAAAGGCCAAGCCATTTGGGTTACGCAATCCAGTTGCATATGGAGTGAGCTTTCCTGTGGACAGGTCAAGCTTGTCTATCCGTGCCCGCCCCTCTTCAACCTCCATTCCATTATCAGCAACATTGCTGTTAGATCCGATAGTTACATACAAAAAGCTGCCATCTGGGCTTGCAAGCAAGTTTTTGGTCCAATGATGGTTATATCCAGCAGGTAGATCCACCACTTTGGTGCCGGGTGTATTAATCTGCGTATCACCATCGTGATAAGGAAAGCGCAAAATCTCATTGGCATTAGCGACATACAGATTATTCCCTATAAGCGCCATTCCAAAGGGAGAATAAAGATGATCCAGAAAAACCGTGCGCGTATCTGCGGCTCCGCTCCCTGATGTATCGCGCAGCAGAATAATCCGGTTCGGGCTGCTATCGCCCGCACCGGCCTTGCCCATTACAAGCCCGGCAATACGATTTTTAACGCTTTTAACGTCCGTTTTGGGGGAGTTGCTCTCGGCCACCAGAATGTCACCATTGGGTAACTTATAGAGCCATCGGGGGTGGTTCAGGTTTTTTGCATAAGCTGTAACAGCCAACCCCTGCGCGGGCGATGGTGTTTGTGTGCCCGACCACCCCATAGGCGTTGCAATATTAACTGTTGGGAACAAGGTATGGTTGGGTTTGGGAAGATCAGGACTAGGGCCAAACCCGGCTGCAATGGGCAACTCTGCCGCTTCTGGATGCAGCAAAAGTTTCCACCCAGCGGCACTCATAACCGCAAGGCTCAGCACTCCGACACCACCCCAGTACACCCATGTTTTCATAACATTCTCTCGGTTCTATGTTACGACCAAGATCATGCACCCAACAAAAAACCTTTGCCCTATTTTTTGGAAGACAAACCAAGAATAAAGCAAGCGTAAGCACAACAGCATGATCGTCTGGTCAATGCGTAGTGCGTGTGTAACATCCGAACATCTCAGGGAGTTCCACAGCCTGCCAGCTATATTGTCTGCTTAACCTCATAATCGCGCCACCCGCATCTGCTGGGTGGCGCATTTTTACTTATGGAAACCAACGCCGTCCGCACTGGTAAGCAATCAGGTAAAGGCCCATATATACAACGGGAATAAAGAAAATAATCCGCTCAAGATCACCCATCATGGTTAGATTTCCTCATCGGATGAAAGGTTGGATTGGGCATCCAGCATAATTGCCCCGGCCCCGGAAATCAGGATGATCATGACCGTACCAATCACCCATGCAAAATACCATGGCCCCTGATCCCCCACAAACACGGCAAACAACAGAGAAACAACAAGAGCAACAGCCAGACCGGCCAGACGCAAAAGCTTTGTCATCACGACCTCAGAATCAGTAGCTATGGGTATCATTAACGACATCAGCGGTATGAACCTTCCCGCGCATGACGTAATAACACCACGAAGTATAAGATAGGATAATCGGCACAAAAATGGCAGCAACGGCCAGCATGCAGCCTAAGCCGTATTCACTTGCCGTGCTGTTCCATACCGTCAAACTTTGGTTTGGCACGGTGGAAGACGGCATAAGAAATGGAAACATAGCGCAGCCGACTGTCATGATAGTACCGGCCCATGCGCCCAAACCTAACCACCACGCAACCACAGTACGCCCAGCCGTCAGCATTGCAGAACCAGCCAGCATGCAGCTTACCCCCATAAGTGGTAACAGCCATAAGGCAGGATGATGACGGAAATTATGCATCCACCCCCCAGCAACAATTGCCACAGATTGACCATGTAGAGGATTTGCTGGCATGGCCGGATTAACCGGACCTGTCATAACAAATCCGGGCAGAAACTGCATCCATATGCCACCAGCCACAAACAGGATGGCCGCAAATATACCTCCGGCAATGGCATAATGCCGTGCACGTGCCCAAATGGGATTATCAGCCCGCAACATCAGCATGGTGCCGCCTTGATAAATACTTAAGCTGACAGACATAAAACCACATAAAACGGCAAAGGGATTAAGCAGATAAGACAGGAAGGATTCATCCTGATAATACTGCCCCGTCCAGCCAAAATGGTATCCTACTCCTTCCAGAATATTCCCAAACGCTGCGCCATAGATAAACATTGGCACAAAGCCCGAAACAAGAAATACCCAGTCCCAGCTTGCGCGCCACAACTTGCTATCTGCCTTGGAACGATATTCAAACGCTACAGGCCGCAAAATCATGCTGAACAGCAGGGTAATCATAACCACATAAAAAACCGAGAATGATGTGCCGTAGAGTGTAGGAAAAGCGGCAAAAATTGCCCCTCCCCCTAAAATAAACCAGACTTGGTTACCATCCCAATGCGGGCCAATAATGTTGAGTGCTGTACGGCGTTCGGCATCATTGCGCCCTACAAAGCGCAGCAATGTGCCTACCCCCATATCCATACCAACCATGGTGCCAAGGCCAATAAACAGCACACCCAACATAACGGCCCAAACTATCTTCAGTATCGCGTAAAGTTCCATATCACCGTTTCCTGTCAGGAGGCCGTAGGGTGCATGTCAAAGGCTGACGGTTTGGGAGCATGCAGTTGAGCATGTGGTTCCATGCTGTCGTGTTCTGGCCCCAGACGCGCGAACTTGAACATGAGGTAAAGTTCTGCGGCAATAAACACGCTATAAAGCAGCACAAAACCAATGAGCGAAAACACCATGTAAGACACGCCATGGCTTGAAGCGGAAAGGAAGGTGGGCAACCATCCGAACACTGTCCACGGCTGACGGCCTGCTTCAGCAGTAATCCATCCAAATTCTGTTGCCAAAATTGGCAAAGGAATTGACCACATGCAGAGTTTTAGAAGCAGCTTGTTATGCTCTAGCCGACGTTTCAGACTGACAAAGGCTGAGATGGCAAACAGCGCGAAAAACCATAGAGACAGAAATACCATAAACCGAAAAGACCAGAACGTAACAAATACGTTGGGGAGAATATCGGGCTGAGTTGCTTTCACCACAGCGTCAATCTGATCTTCGGGAATGTTCGTAACATCCTGATTGGGGGCGTGGCGTGCGGCCAACAGGCCGTATCCCATGTCCTGCTCATGCTGTGTAAACAGAGTGAGATCTGCATCGCTATGCGTAACACCATAGCGGCGCAAAGCGCTCACAGCCTCGATACCCGCACGAATACGCGGTCCGGCTGCATCTTCCAGCTCATGCATACCGGTAATGGGTTGGTCAAACGTATGGGTAATCAGTGGAGTGAGCACAAGCGGCACACCAACTTCAAAATGGTTTTCCTGCTTGGCATCATCTGGCAAAGCCGCCAAAATCCACGGTTCAAACGGCGGTTTACTGGTGTGCCAAAGGCCTTCGATTGCCGCAATTTTGGTGGGCTGTTTTTCATAATCCAACCGGCCCAATACATCTCCCAACGTAATAACAGCCACAGTGGAGATAATGCCAAATAGCGCTGCCATACGGAACGAACGTGCCGCAAACTGCCGATGCTGACCGCGTAGTAGGTAAAAAGCACTAATACCCATAACAAACATTGCTGCCGAGACGTAACCCGCAACAGATGTATGAACAAACTTGGCTTGTGCATCTGGGTTGAAAACCAGATTTACAAAACTTTCAAACTGCATCCGCATTGTTTCAGGATCAAAATGTGCACCTTCGGGCATATTCATCCCGGCGTTGGCAATTAAAATCCATAAGGCTGATAAATTAGAGCCCAACGCCACCAAATAAGTGATAGCCAGATGCGCCTGCTTGCTCAGCCTATCCCAACCAAAAAACATGAGACCTACAAATGTAGATTCCATAAAAAAGGCCATAAGGCCTTCAATCGCTAAGGGTGTACCGAACATATCCCCGAAAAAATGAGAATACATGGACCAATTGGTGCCAAACTCAAATTCCATTGTGATGCCAGTTGCAACACCAATGGCAAAGTTTATTCCAAACAGTTTACCCCAAAACTGCGCCATATCTTTATAAATCTGCCGGCCAGTAACAACGTAAACTGTCTCCATAGCCGCCAGCATAAATGTAAGACCGAGGGTAAGCGGCACAAACATAAAATGGTACAATGCCGTCAGCGCAAATTGAAAGCGCGACAGATCAACGACATTGGGATCAATAAATTCCACCGTCAGATCTCCTGATTACGGTAAAAGCAAATAAAGGTTTGGGGAGGATCAGGTCATCGTCGGATCATGGCGCTTTCCCGACCTCATAAAACCGGCCTTCTGCAACGCGCACGATACGGTCCATCAATCCCGCCACTTTGCGGTTGTGGGTAATGCACATGATGGTTGCCTGCGGCGGTAGTGCAGCAAGTAAGGCAGCCATAAGATCCTGCTCCGTCTGTGCATCCAGCCCCTCCGTTGGCTCATCTAAAATGATCCATGCAGGCGCACGCAGCACAACCTGCGCTATGGCCAACCGCCGCGCCTGGCCGCCAGAAAGGCAAATACCTTCTTCACCAACCAAGGTATCAAGCCCTGCTGGCTCAGCCCGCACAAACTCTGCTAGCTGCGCAATTTTTAACGCCCGCCACATTCCATCTTCTGTGGCATTGGAGCGGGCGATCATTAGATTACGCCGAATACTGCCCTGAAATAGGTGAAAGTCCTGCGCAACAACACCAACATGTTGCGACATGGTATCTGCATCAACGTTTTTCAGATCAACGTTGCCAAAACTGGCTGTTCCTTCCTGATAATCATAAAAACGGAACAGCAGATTTATCAGCGTGCTTTTACCTGCCCCTGATGGACCAACCAGAGCGACATGTTCCCCTTGCTGGATCAACAGATTTGCATGCCGAAGCGCCCAGTATTTTGCTTCTGGGTAACGCATTCCCAAATTACAAAAGCACAGATCCAATGGTTGAACTGGAGAGGCTGTTACAGCAGGCAGAGGCACGCATGGGGGCTGATCACATACAGCAAATACGCGCCGCGCTGCCACACGCACATGCCCCAGTAACTGCCATGCTGCTGGCAAAGGCCCCACAACATCAAACGCAGCAAGCCCACCTAACGCCAGCATAGGCAAACATGCGGCAGAAAGAGTGCCTGCATGATAAGCATGCGCAGCAAGAGCCAGCATTGCTACTGCACTTAATGTGCCGATAAGAGTAATTAGGAAGCGAGCACCTCCTTCCAGCAGCAACACTTTTTGGCGGCATACGCGAATATTGATTTGTTGGCGTGCAATATGCTCCTGCACGCTGCCTGCAGCGCCAAGAAACATAAATTCACCCATGCCCTGTAATATCTCCGTCAGATCCGCATGCATAATGTCTTGCTGAAGGCTGATCTGTGCGGTTGCACATGCTGAAAGTTTGGCCGCTATCAACGGAATTATGGTTCCGCACAACAAAAGACCTGTCGCCAGCACCAAGGCGGCGGAAACAGAAAAAAGGCCCGTTACAACCACATATGCAGCGCAACAAATGGCCGCCACAGCAAAAGGCAACATGACTTCCAGATAAAACTGCCCCATCCGGTCTGTGTCAGACACAAAACGGAACAGCATATCCCCACTACGTTGCCGAGCCAGAACAGCTGGAGCCTGAGGTATAAGGCTCTCAAAACTCCATGCCCGCACACGCCCAATAAACCGCAGCGTGGCATCATGCGTCACCACACGCTCTAGGTACCGAGCAAGAATACGCACAGTGGCAAAAAACCTGACGCCTACCGCGGGCAGAAAAATATTGAAGGCATTTTGCGCAACAATCCCCCCAAGTCCGGCTACTGCTGCAGCCGCCAAAAGCCATCCAGACAGAAACAACAGCCCAAAATTAGCCAGAGATGCCAACACTGCCAGAGCAAGCCCCATCAGCATTTCACGCCGGATAGGTCTCATAAGCACAGCAAGGCGTGAAAACTGCGTCATGCTGCGTGCTCCAACAGATGTGGACCACTAAAAACCTGCCCCTTATGCACCCTCAATACTTGCTGTGCGTGAGTGATGATTGCCCCACGATGAGCGATCACGATGACAATGCAATGGGTTGCAACATGCGCGATGGCAGTCACCACACGTTGCTCACTTTCGGGATCAAGGTGGGCTGTAGGTTCATCCAGAATGAGAATTTGCGGCTTCCGCAACAACACACGCGCCAATGCCAGCCGCTGCACCTGCCCACCAGAAAGACATGTCCCACGCTCACCTATCAAAGTATCAAAACCTTGAGGCAAAGATTCGATAAATGAGAGCGCATCGGCTTGTCGAGCTACATTGCGAAGGCTTGCAATATCTGCTTGTGGGTTTGCCATGCGTAAATTTTCCGCCACTGTACCATGTACGAGACAAGGCCGTTGTGGCACCCAGCCAATATTAGATTGCCAATCCCTATGTGCTATGCCGTGAGCATCTTCCGCAACAATGCGCCCTGTAACGGGTGACAACAGGCCAAGCAGCAAGCGCACTAACGTTGTTTTACCTGCGCCACTTTCGCCAGTTATCAGGCTGATTGTGCCACGTGCAAATGTGCAGTTTATGTTGGATAAAACTGGTCTGTTTGCTTCATATTCTGCTGACAGATTCTCGCACTTTATAGATACCAGAGTCTCTGTAAGGAGCTGATTTTCATGACGTGCCGCCATCGCTGGGAGCGCAAACAGTTTGCTAATACCTGCCATAGCTGCAGTTGCATTTTGCCGTGCATGATAACTGGCAGAAAAAGCTCGCAGAGGCATAAAATATTCTGGTGCGAGAAGCAGCACCAGAAAAGCAGACTGAAAATCTGCTTTTCCTTCTAGCAAACGGGCACCAAACACAACAGCCACAAGAGCAATGGACAGACTGGCAAAAAACTCCAATACCGCAGAGGTAAGAAATGCCACTTTCATGACAGACATAGTTGTGCAGCGATATTCATCTGCCATGTCAGCCACCGCAGCAACAGCATCCCGCGCACGGCCAAATAACCGTAAGCTTGTCATTCCTTGCAATGCATCCAGAAAGGATGAACCCAGAAAAAGCAGTTGGGTCCATTGTCGATCCATAATCGCCTGTGCCCGATACCCAACCAGCGCCATAAAAACGGGAATAAGCGGCCCAGTGCAGGCAAGAATTAGGAAGCTCCAGCCATCTAGATGCAAAACGGTTGCCAATATCATAAATGGCAAGACAACCATCATGGCAGCACGTGGCATATACTGGGTAAAATAAGGTTCCAGCCCTTCTAGCCCAGCATCCAGCGCCGTAACTGTTGCCCCTGTTGCGTGGCCGGCCATACCCACTGGGCCAACATTAAACAAATGTTGTAACAGCTCACTCCGCAAATTAGAGATCAAGCGCAGGCTACCTTGTGCGGCAACCATATCGGCAGCCCATTGCAACAGCGCACGAGCAACCAGAAAAAACACCAACCACTTTAAGGCTGGAATCTCATCTGCCAAAGAGTGATGCTGAAAAGCAAGACCAGCAACAATTTGCGCGAAAACAGTAAGTTGTAGCACCAATAATACGGCAGCAACGCCACCAAGCAGCACAGATGCACCAAGCCAAAAGCTTATGCGCCGCGTAAAGCCCGCAAGAGTTTTGTTGCCCGAAGATTGCATCATCACTTTCACACTCATTGACCCATACCCCACCATCACAAAAAACCGGATGAGGATTTGGAATGCGCCACACCTCAATTCATAGTTAATGTAATTATGTATTTATTTATGTCAAGATATCTTGGAAAGGGATATTTTCGAAAATATGATTTATAAAAATATAGAGTATCTAAAATTTTTGGGATTATGCGCCCTTTAACTTACATATTTTTATTAACTATTTTCACGCTAAATAGGCATGAAGAAAGATTTCTGGTTATGCAGAGTTATGAATAGATAAGGCATATGACCGAGGCACAGCCTACAGAACACATGATGCTAATCTGCTTTTAGAAGAATGCTTTTAAGGAACAACACGGCACACTCCTCCGCGTGTTCGTCATGACCCAATGCGTAATAGCGCACATGAGAATACCCATGTACGCTTTAAACTGGCCAACACGCTGATAATAATTAAATTAAAAAATAATACAGAAAATTTATATACTAAAATACTATAAATAATTATGATGATAAATATACGTTTATTATGGTAATTATAAATTATTTATTACAGAATACACCACTGGCGCATCAAGTTATGATAAGTATTTGTAAGTGCTAAAACAGTATGGTCCGTATCCCCTAACCTTTCGCGCAGAGATATAATCTGTGTATCCAGATCAAACATAATTTGCCGACGGCTTTCTTCCGCTATCATTGATTGTGACCAAAAAAATGCCGCCAACCTTACACCCCGCGTAACTGGTGCGACACTATGTAATACCGTGGTAGGATATATAACCATATCACCAGCAGACAACTTGACCGATTGCTCCGCGCCATTGGCATACATAATCAGTTCTCCACCATCATATTCTTCTGGCGCAGAAAAAAATAATGTTGAGGAAACATCTGTACGAATGCGCGTATGAATGCCGCCAACAAAAACACCCCGGATAGCATTATCAACATGAGCACCAAAATTCATACCTCCTTCATATTTGTTAAATAAAGGAGGCGTTACTTTGTAAGGTAAAACCGCACTATTAAACGTGGCATTTCGCCCTAAAGCACGCAAAACCACTTCACCCAACTCCAAACAGATGTCTGAATGACGCGGCAACTGTAGATTGTTCTTGCTTTTTGCAGATTGCGCTCCGGCTGTTTCCCGCCCATCCGTCCATTCCGCTGCCTCCAACTTCATCCGACAATAGGCAAGCTCATCAGCCGTCAGAACAGAAGGAATGCGCAGGAACATAGTCAAAAACTTTTCTAATAATTGATGAATGTTCTATTTTTATATTAGAAACGGAAGGAGCACCTTTTATACGCTCCCTCCGTTATTTCTGGCCGCAAGCCTATCAATAATCCGCTGCCAAATTGAACAAAAATGCCCGCCCAATAGACGGTGTAACACGGTTACTGAACAGATTTCCGTAATTCAGACGATTAGCAAGATTGTAACCATTCATCGTAACTTTCCAATGCTGATCGAAACGGTGGGAAACAACTGCATCAAACTCTACGTTTGCTGGAACACGCGCTGTATTGGCGTTATCAAGAAACACACCTTCCCGCCATGTCATCCCTCCGCCTACAAGAAAATTGTAGGGCTTAGAAGGCGCAATCTCATATGTTGTCCAAACTGTTGCCTGGTTTCTGGGAACATACTGCACCTGTTTACCAACATCTGTGGCTGTGCCAGAAAGTGTTTTGCTATCATACCGTGCATAAGTGGCAATCACGTTCCAGTTTTTCATGATCATGCCAGAAACACTCAGCTCCACACCTTGGTTACGCTGCGTATCGCTGGTTGGCGTAACAGTACCAGAGCTTGGGTCTGTTTGAATGGAATTACCCTTTTCCAAACGAAAAACAGAGGCGGCAAAACCAATGCGATCATGAAAAGCTGAATATTTAGCTCCTAGTTCATAAAGCCGGCTACGTTCTGGTTTGGAGCCTTGATCCTTCAAGTTCAATGGTTCAGAACTGTTTGTAACATACAAGCCCAATGGCGTTGTTGATTCCGACCAGTTAAAGTAGATCATGCCGTGATCATTAGGCGTGTACATCAAGCTCACGTTAGGGTTAAATGTATCCTGCGTTTGCCCCATATGCACATCCGGTTTGGCGTAGCTTCCGCCAGTCATGCTGTAATGCGTATCCCAGTGATCCCACCGAAAACCTGCCCTAACAGAAAACCACGGGGCAAGCTGGGCCTGTTCTGAAAAAAAAGCCCCTACATCTGTTGCATCGCCTGTTTTCCATTTTTTCTGCCCAGCTGTAGCTGTGTTGACCAACCCTCCGGGCATAGAAGACCCATTTACAACATTCAGCCCCGGCACGATTGGAGATGGATCCAGAAGATTTACGTATTGACGCGCAACTGCATTATTATAGGCAAAATTTTCGCGGCGATCATACACATGCATGATATCTACGCCGCCAATCATTTCGTGCTTCACGCTACCTGTATCAAACTTGGCAACTGCAGAAAGCACATTTTGCACAGACCAATCATTTTGCTGATACGGATTTGGCCCAAACACGCCACCAGTTCTGGAAAGCTTGGCCGCTGCCGCATTCCCACCAAAGAAATCGGTATTACAATTATAGGCAGCCCCATTCTTGAGCCCACCGCTGGCATTATAAGAGAGCTGACTGCTTGTGCAGCCTTCCTGTGAAGCAGAAAAATACCGGCTATAAAGCCCACCGCGTGTATCATTATACACAGTAACGTAGGGAGAAGCCTCCCACTTTAAACGCCCTGTTAGCATATCCACACTGGAGTTATCCTGATCAAACGTGGTGCCATACCAATTGGTGCGTTTGACACCATATTCTGTGGCTGGTTTGCCATAAGCCGCTCCCGGTTTTTTCAGCACAGGCACACCGTAATCTGGAACACGATTATCTGTTTGGTGAAAGTATTCTAGGGTATAAGAAAGCTTTTTTCCCATACCGAATGTAATAGACGGTGAAATACCCCATCTGTGAGAATAAACATAATCTCGCCCAACAGTATTGTTTTCATTCCCCATGCCTGTAATACGGATACCAATACTATCCGTAAGCATGCGGTTAAAATCCAATGTGCCACGATAATATTGTCCGCTTCCGCCAGAAAACGAAGCGCGAATATGATTTTTTAATGTGGGTGTTTTGGTTGTAATATTAATAGCGCCGCCTGTGGTGCCATTACCAAATACCTGTGATGATGGACCTTTAATAACGGCCACATTTTCGTAATCAAAGCTATCACGCGTATAAACACCAAAATCGCGTAAGCCATTTTCATAAATATCATTCTGAGCGGCAAAGCCTCGGATCAGAAACTGATCTCCTGCCATTCCGCCTTCACCTTCCCCAACGGAAGCCGTAATACCCGGAACGTTTTTAAGAGCCTCATCCAGAGATTTCACATTCTGCTGCTGCATGAGAATTTGCGGCACCACGTTAATAGTTTGCGGGGTATGCAAAGCATCATGCGGCATTCGGCTAATACCCATGGGTGTCCGAAGCGTGTTCATGGGGGATGCAGTAACCACCCATTCCTCTGCCTCTGAGCCATCTTTCTGCTTGGCAGAATGCGGCCCTTTCTTACCGGATGTGGCAAGAGTTGCTTTGGATGAAGCATCTATGGCTTCCGGGACCTTCTGATTTTTAAGAGACTGCCCTTCTGCTGCGACAGACGATGCGTATGCATCCCCTGTTAGCAATGAAAGTGTACCCCACCCCATAGCCAAGCCAAACATAAAAGAAGATGTAGGTATCTGCCGAGATGAAGATAAATCTGTCATGAGACTTTACAAAAATATTAATGCGAGTGAGTTGCATATAGAATTTTCCGCGAATGATTCGCAACTTAAAGATTATTAAAATAATTTTATGATATCTATATTCCTATAAATATATCAATATGCACACTCAATTAGAAAGTATATTTTATTAATTATTATTTTTATTTAAACCTATTCTTTTTTCTATCATATTTTTCAAATTATAAATTGAACTGTGTTGCAAATGTTGCGTAATATCTTGTATTGCAAGCAAAACATCTAATGTGGCTTGCGGTACAGCTTGCTGCCACCATAACATTGCTTCTTCAATATATCCTTGCTCTGCCAACCATACCGCATAATTGTGCTGGCCTCGGTAATCACCTTTTTGTGCTGATTGCTTATACAGCGTGATCGCTTTTTTCTTATCTCGAGAAATAACCCACCCCTCTTCGTAAAATCTTGCTAAAATATTCATGGACTTTGCGTGCCCAGCTTGGGCTCCTTCTTGAAAAAGCGCAAATGCAGACGGAAGATCCTGCGGCATGCCAATACCCCGCATTGTCATGATCGCCAGATTATAGCGCCCCCAATTATCATGTAATTTTGCCGCTAAAGTGTAATGGGTAATGGCTTTCTGATAGCTTTGGGTGCATCCCCAGCCAAAATAATAACAGCGCCCCAGCATGTTATGTGCTGGCCCATACCCTGCCTGAGCAGCCATGCGAAACCATATAATCGCCGTTTCGGGATCTGAAGGTAAATATACACTGTCTAAAAGGATTTTACCCCATAACACCTGCTCCAAATGGTACCCACGCAACGCTTTCTGGCGAATAGCTTCTATCTCAGAGGGTAATTCCACAGGTTTAGAAACGTCTTTCTTCCTTTTCCCATATCTCCAGAATTTTCTAAAATACATTACCGTAAACCCTCCCTGATAAGGGTATGCAACATAAGGATAATGCAAATTATTCTCAATAATACATATACTGAGATTTTTTAATTCTCACGTTGAAATGAGCATCCAGCAACAAAATATCATTGAATTGTTATGACAGGTATCTGGTTAAAATCACCAAAGCAGGTCGCAGACAAGAACACGGCATCCACCATTGCTCTTGTCATTACAAGTGTTATCTATAAAAATTCTGCTCGCGTTAAAGCAATACTCAAAAATCTTACAAAGCTAACCTCAGAACATGGCATTGACTGCAAACTGTGGGGAAACCTGAATACTCTTATTGTGTCCTGCAAAATAAAATGCCGAGCCCACAATAACCCCCCAACGTGCATTCCAATTATACTCAAACGCAGGAGCAATTTGCCAATCCGTTCCGGATGTTCCTGTTTTATGGATGTAAGTGCCGTTACCATCATGCCCACGAAGCGTAGACCCATTAGACCAGTCTCGTGCAAGATCCATGGCCAGAACCCATTTCTGGCTTAAACCATATTCTAATGAAAAACCCGTCTGGCCGCTCATTCCCGGTTGACCACGGCCACGGAACCCGTGAGCGGTGCCATAACTGGTCACATCCGTAAGTTTAGCGGATGTTACAGCACGCCGGAACCAGTTCCATACACGCAGGCGCAGTTCATGGTTGCCCGGTAATGTATAAGTAGATTGCTCAGTCAAGGCAAAGCGGAAAACGTATGCACCACTCCCTACTCCGTCCTGTGCATCACCAAGTTTTTTGTAATCCCCTGTAGGAAAAATCATGCCTGCAAACAGGTTAAACGCCGGAATGTAACGTTTAGGATTAGGCCGCACCAAACGATAGATAAGATCAACAGGCACATCACCTGTTTTGGGGCCATGAGAATGGCCATCTGCATGTTTCCATCCATAATCTACAATGGTATGGACTTGAATGCTGAAATCCTGAGAAATCCCGTATTTCCAAAGAGTTGAATTGGAAAACATGCGTTGCATAGGGTGAGATGCAGGCCCTGCCCGTCCATGCGCATCAAAAGACCCTAAGGGCTGGCTATAGGAATAATAAGGTTCAACATTCAGCACCCCTTCCCGCGTTGTGCCAGAAGGGGAAACGAGCGAGCCTGTATACCACTGATCTGCATGGGCGGATGCAAAGCTCCCACCAGATGCAAGAAAGCAGACAAACGCTTTTCTTACGGAAACCTTGCCACCTGCATATGCCCATTGCTTAAGGCGTACTCTCATTCACTTACTCATCCTGCTGAGTTCTTTCTGCTCAAAAGCCTGCGCTGAAAGCTTTTTGAATATCTGCTGCTGAGGTTTTTCCATTAGCCAGCAAAAGCTGCAAAAGTATCCGTGCCTTTTGTGGGTTCAGATCCATAGAGGCCACAAGCCCGTAGTGATCATCATCCACTTCCACATCGCGGTTTACAAAACCGTTGCCTACGCGGGTAGAACGCACAACAATCACGCCAGACTTTGTGGCGCGTTCTATGCCTGCCAAGGCATCTGTTGAGACATTTCCATCCCCCATACCTGCAATGACAATACCCCGAGCCCCATTTTTTACGGCATCATCAATTTGCTGGGCATCCATATCTGCGTGGGCATATACAATTTGCACCCGTGGCAATGTGTGATCTGCCGGTAAATCGAGATGCTGCTGAGGTTTGGCTGGGGCAACAAAACGCACGCTTGCTGGATCAACATAACCCACTGGGCCCAGATTAGGTGAATGAAATGTTTGTAGCGCAGTTGTATGCATTTTGCTCACGCCACGCGCAGATTGCACTTCATCATTCAGCACAACCAGAACGCCTCTTCCGCGGGCCTGCGGGTCTGCCGCTACCTTTACGGCTTCATACATATTAGCGGGGCCATCTGCACTAATGGCCGTGCTCGGCCGCATTGCTCCAGTTAAAATAACCGGGCGTGCATCCCCAATCACATTATCCAGGAAGAAGGCCGTTTCTTCCATCGTATCAGTTCCGTGAGTGATCACAACGGCATCAACTTCGTTATTGGCAAACGCTTGCCGAATACGTTCAGCCAACTTAAACCAGACCTGACTGTTCATGTTCTGAGAAGCGATGTTGGAGATCTGCTCCACCTGCAATTGGGCCAGTTTTTCAACTCCTGGCACACCTGCAATCAACTGCTCACCAGTTACGGCACCGGCATCATAGCCAATAGCAGAACGGGTATCGGCCTTACCGGATATTGTGCCTCCTGTAGCCAGCACAAGCACACGTGGCAAGGAAACCTGCTTATGCGCAACAGGAGGTGCACTGGCCCCTTCTGCGTGGGAAAAAACAGGCATAACAGAAGCTACTCCCAAAATTGCAGCAAGAATAGGCAGACCGCGCACAGAAACCATAAAAGAACACTCTTTCCGACGCAGAGAGATAAGGGAATGCCCTTACCTCTCCTTCTCATCGTTAAAAAAACCAAACCTACCGAAAGAAGAACCTTATCCTTCCAGACACAACGTTCATTACGCCTGAGTCTTCACAAACTCAGCATGATATTCCTCAACCATCTTGCGCAATGAACGACCAATTGCGGCATACTGGAATTCATTCAGATTGGCGAGAGATGCACGGGCTGATGGGCGTGTGGTTCCAAACCCTGCGCCGGGAAGCAGTACAATACCAGTTTCATCTGCAATCCGGAACAGAATTTCACCTGTGCTGGCGCGCTTGAGCATCCACTGAGCAAAGTTTTCGCCATACAGAGCACGGCAGGTGTCTTCCAGATCAATCAGCGTGTAGTAATCTACCGCGTTTGCATCTTCTGATGGCGCCACACCTAGTTCATGGTAGAGCGCGGCTTCTCGACGGCGGATAACACTCTTGAGTGTAGCTTTATAACGGCCTTCGTGATCCATGAGTGCAAACAAAGAGAAAAGCACCATCTGAACCTGCTGTGGCGTAGAAAGGCCCGCCGTGTGGTTAAGTGCTACAGCACGGCTATCCGCCACCAATCGGTCAATAAACTTCAGATCAGCAGAATCTGTGGTCAGGCTGGAATAACGCTTTGCCAGTGCTGCTTTTGCATCTGCCGGAAGCTGCGCCAAACGTGCATCAATCGCGTTATCCTTGTGCATGCCGATAACGCCAAGACGCCACCCCGTTGCCCCAAAATATTTAGAGAAGGAGTAAACAAGGATCGTATTGCGCGGGCAGATTGCATACAGCGAGCGGAAACCATCAGCAAACGTGCCATAGACATCATCTGTCAGGATCATCAGATCTGGACGATCTTTAACAATGGATGCAATTTTCTCCAGCGATGCATCATTCATTTTGACTGATGGCGGGTTGCTGGGGTTCACACAGAAGAACATTTTAACTGCTGGATCACGCAGCTTTTCCAACTCGCTTTCCGGATACTGCCAATCCAGAGAAGGGTCTGCCTGTACAGGCACAACTTCAAGGCCATATTCTTCAAGCTGTGGAATTTCGATATAGGGAGAGAAGATTGGCATACCAATAGCCACCTTATCTCCTTTTTTGATCAGATCATTCTGCTTGAGCGAATTAAACACATAGGCCATAGCCGCCGTGCCGCCCTCTGTTGCGAAAAAATCTGTGGAATCCAGAGATATCCGGCCCCCCACCATTTCGCGCAGCACATACTGGCCAACAATTTTCTCGCTCAGTGTCAGCATACGTGGGGGAGTTGGATAGTAACAGCCCAGAATACCTTCCACCATTTCAACAAGAAATGTATCGGCAGGCAGCCCCATCTGATCACGCACATAACTTAGGGCATGCCCCAAAAGTGCTGCTTCTTCTTTATCTTCATTGCTTTCAATAAAGCGATCAAAGCGTGCTTCAATGCCTTCAATCCGTACCGTGCCCCCAAGCCCCGGTGACAGATAGGAAAGAAATAGGCGCGCTTCTGCCAAAGCATACTGCCCAAGCAGGAAAAAAGCCGCACGCGGCAGTGTTGCCAAAAAGTTGGGGTTCCCCCGGCCTGCATTTAGCATAACGCGATCAGCCTTTGATGAAGCAAGACTGATGAGCGTATCTTTAAGTTCAAATGGGCTGAGATCACGAAACTTCGAATAGTCGATTGTCATTATTACGTTTCCTTTTTTTCAGTATTCAGGAAAATGCGACCACAAGTGGTCCAAGTAGCGTAAGCAGTACGTTTGCAACCGCGTAAGTAATGGCAAAGGGTGTGGTGGGAACAGCGTTACCCGCCTTGTTCAGCACTTCACCAAAAGCAGGGTTGGCACTGCGAGAACCAGCCAGAGCACCTGCAAAAATGGCCGTATTATTATAGCGCAGCACATAGCGCCCAAAAAACATGGTGAGAATAAGTGGCACCAGTGTAACAACCACCCCCAAGAGAAAGAGCGTTATGCCATGCTGCATGATGGTGGCAATGGCTTGCTGGCCCGTTTGCAAACCAGTTACGGCCACAAAGCCAGCCAACCCGAAATCTACCAGAAAAGTTGAGGCCCCCTGCGGCATATTCCCCATAACGGGATGTCGGCTTTGATACCAACCAAACAGCAGCCCGGACAGCAAAGCTCCGCCACCACTGCCAAGTGTAAGTGGAACAGACCCCATATGCACCACACCCAAACCAATCAACAAACCAAGGGCTACACCCAGAGAATGGAAAACAAGATCGGTTTTGATACTGGGAAGAAGGATTGTGCCAATTTGGGCTGCTGCCCTCTGCACATCTGCTGATGTGCCAAGCAACGTCACAATATCTCCGTCTTTTACCTGCATGGAGCCCGTAATAGGCACGGCCTTACCTGCGCGGGAGAGCGCAACAAGGTAAACACCATGACGCACAGCAGCAGAAAGAGACTGCACGCATTGATCAACAGTTTTTCCTACAAAATCCTTACGGGACAAGACAACATCCCGGCGAATGAGGGAAAGATCCAGCCCCGGAACTTCACCAATTTCCTGCCCGATGCTCTGCCCAGCGGACAGGACATCTGGACGCTGCCCAACAAGCAAAATCTGATCACCCGGCAATAGCGGCGTATCAGCCCCTACTCCGGCTGGTTTACCATTACGCAGCACCTGCTCTACCGTAACGCCAGCAGCCATGCTTTCCACGCTTGCAACAGTCAGATCAGACTGTGTTAAACGGTACGCACGCCCAACAAGATTAGGGAAAGCAGAAACCTCACCCTCGCCCATAACATGCACCCCGCCCGCCTGCTCGGCTTCAGCACGGATGGCATCTTCACGGATACCACGCTTCATGAACCATGGCAGAACGTTAACGCATAGAAGAATAGGCCCGATGGAACCAAAGATATACGTTACGGCATATCCAACAGCAACATTGCCTTGAAGCTGCTGCACCTGCGCAAGCGGCAGGCCAATTTTTTCCAATGATGATCCTGCCGTGCCAATAATGGCCGACTGGGTAAGCCCACCTGCAGCAAGCCCCGCAGCAAGCCCTTTATCAAGATGGAATATACGCGCAACAGCTACAACGGTAATTAACCCCGTAATAGCCAGCACAACAGCCATCAGAATTTCCTTAAGAGACTGCCGCCCCAAGGAACGGAAAAACTGCGGGCCACTTTGATAGCCTACAGCATAGATAAAAAGAGCAAACAGAACGCTCTTGATGCCAGAATCAATATGAACGCCCACTTGGCTAATAAGCACGGCCGCCAGAAGCGAGCCTGCCACACCACCAAGCTGGAACGAACCGAAACGAAAGCGTCCAATCCAGCACCCTATAACCAGCGCAAGAAACAGAGCCATTTCCGGACACGCACCAAACAGGCCGGATAAAAGAGCAGTGAATGCGTGCAAAATGAAGTTCCTTAGAATTTATTCTATCCGAACTGCGCAACATATATATGAACTCACGCACTTGTAATTGATTCGAGTCAATTAATTTAATTTTATTTTTGTTATTACATTTCATTTAAGTAACAATACTTAAAATATTCTAATTTTATACTTATAATAAATATTACATTTTTATTTATTTTAGTTTTTACCATTGTTGATATGCTTATCTTAAAGTTATTATTTTCATTTTATTAAAATATAAATAAATAATGCATTATTGTTTTCATTAAATAACGTATAAACATAAATTATTTAACTATATATAAAAAATGCAGATTCATAATTGTCAAATTAAAATAGACAAAAATGTCAAGTTTTTCTTATATACCTGCCACGCAAACCATGAGTAAATAATGTAATTATACATATATCCACTTAACTTTTACGATAAAACTCATCCTTAGATTCTTTCATCAATCAGCAGAATATTTAGAAAACCAAGATGTATCCGTATGCTAAATTCTCATAATCAATTAATTTCCTGCTTTACAATGAAAAATAAAGTAGAACATGATGACCAAGAGACTGTAAATTTTCACAATACTTTAAAATATTATGTCTCCATCGCTATCAGAGCCATGAAATATTAAATTGAACTTTTATACCTCTGATACGTTTTAAAAAACCACCTTACTCTTCTTTGACGAGACGTATCATTATGTCTTCAGAAGATCCTGATAATCCGGCTTTATGTATTCCCTATATTGCCTACCGACAAAACCTATTTTGGAAAAACAGAGAATTATCGCGCAAGATAAATATATTGATGATGCTTTTGAGGTAATATCCAGACAATTATTTCGCATTGGCGTTTATGCGGATTGCCATAAATAGTCTCCGGCTGAGGCAAGAATACAATCTGGAGAAATAACAACATCTGTAAAATCGTAGGCACCTGTACCGCTTGCTTGATCATAACAAGGGGGCGCCATCCGTAACCCAAATGCCTGCTAATATTCCACTTCGGAGGCGCTAAGCAAACTCATGGCGTTGCTCTGATTTACCATAAAGCTCCATCAATCGGATAACATTGACATGTCCTTCTAAACATCGCCCCAATGAAAACACTATTCTTTCTTCTACCTGCATCCAAACATGCCGTGCCTAGAGGCACCAGCAATCTTGCTGATGCCTCCAGTATTTAGCACGAAGTCAGGTGTTTTTATGACTCTGCTGGCCAGCTTTAACATGTTGCTCATGTGTGCCGCCCCGTGTGCCAGAACTATGTTTGCCCGTGTTCCTCTCATCGTGCGATGTGCCTGTATTTTTGTGGCTCTGCTCACCAGCTTTTACATGCTGTTCATGCGTGCCGCCCCGCGTGCCAGAGCTATGTTCGCCCGCATTCTTTTCAGTATGCGAGCTACCGGTGTTTTTATGGCTTTGCTCACCAGCTTTTACGTGCTGTTCATGGCTGCCGCCTTGATTGACCATTGCGCTCTTCCTTTTTTTGAGATGAGACGGTCTTTTAATCTAGCCGCCAGACACAAAACCTCTCGGTCTGTGTAAAGTTTCAAAAACGGGAAATGATTACAAATATTTTATAAGAAAACCGATACGATACTAAAATAAATAAGATATTTTCTTTATGTTTTGATGCATTTACCACAATGAATATTCATAATATTTTGAAAAATATGTGAAAAGATTAACTCATTCTCTTACGCGGCTCATGCAGCCAACAGATTTTTATTCACATGGACCGAAAAAACTTACTCTTCCAATCTTCTACCTATTTAGCAACTCATCTACTCTTATTGCGCTACAGGGCAGCACAATCGCCCGCACTTCTTACAGAAACCATGGTAAGCTCATGGTTGGAAATCTGTAAAAGAAGATACGGGCCGAACTAGGTCGGAATAAAATCCAAATTCAGTTTGAATAATGCATCACTCATGCAGTCCTGGAGCTTCACGTCCGGTTCGCGCAACGTATTCCGTATATCCACCATCGTAACGGAGAAGCCCTTCTGGTGTAAGTTCCAGAACACGGTTGGAAAGAGCGGCTAGAAAGTGACGATCATGGGAAACAAAGAGCATTGTGCCCTCATAATCAGCCAAAGCTGTAATCAACATTTCCTTGGTTGCGATATCAAGGTGGTTTGTTGGTTCATCAAGCACCAAAAAGTTCGGCGGATCGTACAGCATCAATGCCAAAACCAAACGTGCCTTTTCCCCTCCGGAAAGGACGCGGCATAATTTATCAATATCATCGCCAGAAAAGCCAAAACTTCCCGCTAATGACCGCAATGATCCTTGAGATGCAAGCGGAAAAGCATCATTGAGAGTTTCAAAAATAGTACGGTCACCATCCAATAGATCCATGGCATGCTGCGCAAAATATCCCATCTTGACGCTACCACCAAGGGTAACCGTGCCAGCATCTGGTTCTGTGCTTCCAGTAACAAGCTTCAACAAAGTTGATTTCCCTGCCCCGTTGATACCCAGCACGCAACAACGCTCTTGCCGACGGATCAACAGATCAAGGTTTTTGTAAATCACTCGGCTGCCATATGCTTTATCCACACCACGCAAGTTAACAACAACATCACCGGAACGTGGAGCAGGAGGAAAAGTGAAGGAAAGCGTTTGGCGGCGTTTTGGTGGCTCAATACGGTCAATCTTATCTAATTTCTTAACGCGGCTCTGTACTTGTGCAGCATGAGAAGCCCGTGCCTTGAAACGTTCGATAAATGCCACTTCCTTGGCCAGCATAGCCTGTTGGCGCTCAAACTGAGCCTGCTGCTGCTTTTCATTTAAGGCACGCTGCTGTTCGTAAAACTCGTAATCACCTGAAAAACTGGTGAGCACACCGCCATCAATTTCAATTACTTTATTGATAACGCGGTTCATGAAAGCACGGTCATGCGAGGTCATCAGCAAAGCGCCATCATAACCAGCCAGAAATTGTTCCAGCCAGATCAGGCTTTCCAAATCAAGATGGTTGCTTGGTTCATCCAACAGCATGACATCTGGTTTCATTAACAGAATACGTGCAAGTGCCACACGCATTTTCCACCCGCCAGAAAGACGGCCTACGTCACCGTCCATCATTTCCTGACTAAAGCCTAATCCATGCAAAACTTCGCGCGCGCGGCCATCTAGCGCATAGCCGCCTAACTCCTCAAACCGCCCTTGCACTTCGCCAAACCGTTCGAGAATGGCATCCAGTTCATCCAAACGTTCTGGATCTGCTAGCGCAGCCTCCAGCTCGGCCAGTTCAGCTCCAACCTCGGCAACCGGGCCAGCACCATCCATAACCTCTGCCACAGCGCTGCGGCCGGCCATCTCCCCCACATCCTGATTGAAAAAACCGATTGTGATGCCCCGATCAATCAAGACATTCCCTTCATCGGGCTCTTCCTCTTTTGTAATAAGACGGAATAGTGTTGTCTTACCGGCACCATTTGGCCCGACTAACCCGATTTTCTCACCTTTTTGGAGCGAAGCAGAGGCATCGACAAAAATGACACGATGGCCATTGTACTTGCTGATAGTGTCAAGACGGATCATTGGGCCTCAGATAACTAAATGGAATAAGCAAAACCGGAGGCCCCTTATTGCGTAACCCTTGCTGAGCGTAAATAGGGAAGCTCAAATTTACATATGGAGGGGCGTAACTGCGCGTAATCTGGCCCAATTACCAAGAATATCAACAGAACAATGAATATATATTTTCTTAAATTGTTTTTGTTATTTTATTAACTATAAAATCACTGGCATATTGTGCCGCAGCGCTAAGTTGCGTTTCCTGCAAATAGATCATTCCTGCTTCCAACTGCATCTCAGGTAAAAATCATAACTTTGTTTTGGGATCAATAATATCGCGCCAAGCTCTCTTAGCATCGTTACGGAAAGCAGGGTAAATGCATCTGCAAGATTTACAAAAACAAAATCATAATATTTGGTCACTAAGCCAGACAAAAATTATTGGCAGGATGCAAGATTTTTAAGTTCAGAATCAATTCTTCTACCCGCAATAATAAAGCGTTCACAAATAGGATCTGCAATCAGACCGCCTTTATTTCTAATAAAACAGTTTATACCTACCAAAGTGGGTTCTCTCAAATGTTGCAAATCCGCCACAAATTTAAAGTTCCTCCATATAATACAAAAAAATATGTTGAAAACATTAATCTACTTATATGATCGTGTATATGAATTCTATGCGTTTTTTAGGAGCTTATTGTGCGTTCATCCCGTTCGATCATGGCTCGTCCAGCTAACATCACACGCCCTCTCTTTTTGGGAACAACCTCCATATTCTGCTTATTGGCTGAACCAGTACATGCCCAGAATGAAAGCAGCTCCTTACCTAAACAGCATCAAACCACAGGGAAAAAAGCCCCTTCGACTTCCCGCGCCCGGCAATTAACAGTATCCGATCCGCATCCTGTTGCTGCACAACCCGCAACTGGCGGTACTGAAGCTGTTATTGTGACTGGCACCCGTGAAATTGGCAAAAAAGCACGAGATAGTATTTCGCCTGTAGATATCATTACGGCACGCCAGCTTTCAGAAACAGGCATGCCCTCCCTCCGTGAAGCACTCACCCAACTTGCCCCTTCTTTAACCATGCCAACCAGTGGTTACGATGCAGGAGCCCTTACATCGGCCTTCAGTCTGCGCGGGCTAAGCCCGAATGAAACTCTTGTGCTTGTGGATGGTAAGCGTCGGCACACCACAGCCAATATTTATGCAGACCCCGGCCCTCAACAGGGAAGTACGCCTGTTGATGTAGACATGATTCCACTTGCTGCCATTGATCATGTTGAAATTCTGCGAGATGGCGCATCAGCCCAGTACGGGTCAGATGCTGTGGCTGGTGTGGTGAACATCATTCTTAAAAAGCAGGATCATGGCTTTCATGCCCAATCCCTTACGGGCATCACGGCCTCAAAGGATGGGTTTGAGCAAGGCATTTACATGGATGGTGGCGCAAAGCTGACAGATCGCGGGTATATCCATGTCAGCGGTGATTATGTGCATGAAGATCACACATATCGCAGTGCGCCAGACCTGCGCACGAACACAAAAATCAACAAACTTCTAGGCCAGCCTGAACAAACGCGCGAGACTGTAGCTGTAAAAGCCGGATATCATATACTGGATAATCTGGAAGCTTATGCGGTAGCCACCTATGCGCACCGCCATGCTGAATCCTTCCAGAATTATCGGACAGCCAGCTCTTTGGATAATTACCCGGCTTATGCCGCCATTTATCCAAATGGTTATTCCCCTGTCATGACGATGGATGAAAATGATTGGGAAGTAACGGCAGGCCTACGTGGCGAAATTGATAACTGGCACTGGGATCTGTCATCCGTTTACGGGCGTGATTATGACCGGATCGGAATTGCCAATTCAGCCAATCTTGCCCTTTCAACAGATACAGGCCGCACACCTACAAATTTTAATGCTCAGGGCTACAATAATGAGCAATGGAGCAACACGTTTGATCTCAGCAAAGCCTTCCATATTCCCGGCTGGCCGTATGCTATCAACGTAGCTGGAGGTGCATCCTATCGCTATGAAAGCTACAGTATTGGCACAGGATCTCCAGATTCCACCTATAGTAGCGGGTCTGATGCATTGCAGGGCACAGTAGCTGCCAATGCAGGCAATTATAGCCGCGATGTTATTGGTGGTTATATTGATATTGCCACTCATCTTGCCAAGAACGTGCAACTCGATCTGGCGGGCCGTTACGAACATTATACAGATGTAGGCGATACAGAAACAGGCAAGGCAGCGCTGCGTTATGATCCTCTGCCATGGCTTGGCCTACGTGCGACAATATCAAACGGGTTTCATGCCCCCACATTGGCGCAAGAATATTACAGTGCTGTTGCTGTTTCTCCCACAGCGGCTCGCGGCATTATTGCAGCAAACTCACCTGGTGCGCGTGCAAATGGCGCCAGTGCGCTTAAACCAGAACGCTCCACCAATGTTTCTGGCGGTATTGTGCTTGAACCCGTCAAACGGCTGCATATCACGGCAGATGTTTACCAGATAAACCTACGCGATCAGATTCTGCCGGGCGGTAACGTATATGGTACGGATGCTCTTTCTGCTTTGCAAATGAACGGATTTACACTTCCGGCTGATGCCGCCACGTGGGGCAGTTCTCTTTCCACCCACTGGTTTGCAAACGTGGCCAGCACGCGCACGCAAGGGCTGGATATTACCGCCACGTATCCAACGGAATTAAGCCCTACAATAGGCCGTATTGACTGGGATGTGGGTATCAACCTGAACCGCACGCGCCTGACACACCAAAGCAACGCAGCAGATGGCACGCCCCTGCTTACGGCCCAAAGTATTGCCTACATCACAACAGCTTATCCACGTAGCAAAATGATCTGGGGTGGCCGCTTTACCAGCAGTGATGGCAAATGGACTGTAGGCGTGCATGAAATACGCTGGGGGCAAACCACTTCAGAACTTACTGACTATACAGGGCCAACCAATAGCGCCAGCGTAAGCGCTTATTCCTTTACGCAATTCCATAACACGCCCAAATTTGTAACTAATCTGGACATTACCTACCGGGTTATGCCGCAACTGTCCTTTACGCTTGGGGCAAACAACCTGTTCAATGCCCTTCCCTCACGCGTGCCAGACAGTAACCGCTACCTCGGTGTGCCTCAGTATTACATGAGCACATCACAACTTGGTATTAATGGTGGTTTTTACTACTTAAAAGCGGATGTGAGGTTTTAGAAATATCGCATCCATCCCGCATCTACGGGGCCACTATGATCTGGCCCCGTAGAAAAATAGCTGCAAAACTATGCTGCACGAAAGCTGTAATACCCTCGTGTTAGGCTGCAGCACTGTTCGGCATAGAAGCCATATCTATAACAAAGCGGTATTTTACATCAGAACGCAAAACTCGCCCATAAGCCTCGTTAATCTGATCTGCGCGCACAACTTCGATATCACTTGTAATATTGTGTTTGCCGCAAAAATCCAACATTTCCTGTGTTTCCTGAATGCCACCGATTGCTGAACCCGCAAGGCTTCTCCGCTTAGCCACAAGGCTGAATGCGCCTATAGACATCGGCTTTTCTGGCAGACCAACAAGAACCATGTGTCCGTCCTGCTTGAGCAACGCAAGATAGGCATTAATATCGTGCTCGGCAGAAACAGCATCCAAAATAAAATCAAACTGGTTGGCTTCTGCTGCCATGGCCTCTGCATCCCGCGAAATAACTACGTGATGAGCCCCCAAGCGTTTGCCATCTTCCACCTTATTTGCAGAGGTGGTGAAAAGCGTTACTTCCGCCCCCAGTGCCACAGCAAACTTTACTGCCATATGGCCAAGCCCACCTAACCCAACAATGCCAACCTTATGGCCAACCCCCACTTTCCAATGCGACAGCGGAGACCATGTGGTAATGCCCGCACAAAGCAAAGGCGCTGCGGCAGCCGGATCCAAATTTTCTGGTACGCGCAGCACAAAACGTTCATCCACCACAATTGCGCGTGAATATCCACCAAACGTATAGGCATCCGTTTTGGGAAAATCTGGGTCTGGGCTATTGTAAGTCCACGTTGGTCCGGCATCGCAGTATTGCTCTAACCCGGCTTCACAAGAAGCACATGTCTGGCAGGAATTAACCATACACCCCACACCCACCAACTCACCCAGCTTAAAGCGCGTAACATCCACACCCACGGCAGCAACTCGCCCGATGATTTCATGCCCGGGCACACATGGATAAGACGCAGGGCCCCATTCGCTCCGAACAGTGTGAATATCAGAATGGCAGATACCACAATGGGTGATATCAATCTGCACATCGAGAGGGCCGCAATCACGACGCTGGAAGGTAAAAGGAGCCAGCGGAGTAGTCGCGCTGGAGGCAGCGTAGCCGACGCAAGTAAACATAAAACACCCCTATTAAAACTGAAAACAGGTTTCAGATAACCAGCCAAAACTAACAGAAATTTCCTGCCTGATGTAAGCACATCAACTTGACCTCTGCATTGTCATTTTGGACAGGCATATAACATCGGCGCTTCCTGTGTTGTATGCGCAGCAAAAATTGCTCCCGTAAAATGAAATACATATAAATAATAAATTCTTTTTCAAAACATCCATGTTCAGACTATAATTCTTACTCACTAGATAACCTGTGAATTCAAACACTGTGCTGTAGCAACGTTAAATGCTGCATCAGATCAGGAGTCCACTATGTCACGACCGCCCTTTCCACCTTTTGATATCGAGAGCGCAACACGCAAAGTCCGCCTTGCCGAAGATGCTTGGAACTCCCAAAACCCTGAACAAGTGGCACAGGCCTATACTGTAGATAGTCAATGGCGCAACCGAACGGAATTTATTCATGGCCGTAATGAAATAGTAGATTTTCTAAAGCGCAAATGGAAAACAGAGCATGAGTATCGTCTCATCAAGGAACTCTGGGGTTTTCGCAATAACCGCATGGCTGTTCGCTTTGCGTATGAATGGCATGATGACGCGGGACAGTGGTTTCGATCTTACGGCAATGAGGTATAGGAGTTTAACCCCGATGGCCTGATGCTCCGCCGCTTTGCATCAATTAATGATTTACATATCGAAGCAGAAAACCGCTTGTTTCATTGGCCCCAAGGACGTCGGCCGGACGATCATCCTGAGCTTTCCGATCTTGGACTTTAGCAGCATAAAAAGAGAACATTTTCCAAACTGCTATTTAATAAAGTCGAGTTTCTTCATAAAATTAGCTACTACCCCACAGGATACTTCTGTTTATGGTTCTGAATTACAGGGTTTTTCATACCCATGGCCTGTTTGGGAATTTTCGTTTCAGTCCCAGCAACAAACATTACACATGGCTTACATGAATATCTAACCGGGGCATCCTAAGGAACAGGTGGTTGTGCTTCTGCATGGTAAAAACTTCTGTACAGCAACATGGGAAAACACAATTCATGTTCTTACTAATCGAGGATATCGGGTTATTGCTCCAAACCAGATTGGGTTTTGAAAGTCCAGTAAGCCACGAGCCTATCAGTTCAGTTTCGGGCAGCTTGCCTGCATGTACCGGAGGCCTGATGCCGATATTGTCGCATGGAATTCTGCTTTGCTGTACGACATGACCGCAACACAGCCGGTTATCTATGAGCTGCCACGCCTCAAATCCCCTACAACCTTGATGATCGGGGACAAGGATGTGACCGCAATAGGGAGTGATAGCGCGCCTTCTAACGTAAGTGCAAAGTTGAGGCATTACCCTGAACTTGGCGGGGCAGCGGCATCCGCCATTCCTAATGCAAAACTGGTTGAATTTCCCAATGAAGAGCATACACCCCAGCTACAGTATCCAGAGGTCTTTCATAAGGCGTTTCTAGGCACTCATCTAAATGCTCACAGTCTTCAATAACCGATCCTCACGGACAAAGCGTGGTTTATTATCTGGCTTTCACAACCTCTTCTGTTTTTTGGTGCTATTGCTTATCCCGGATAACACGGCGAGAAACACTGAGAAGAGCACCGGTAAGGGCAAATCCTGTTGCCAGTTCCAGGCAATGAACAGCCCCAGAACTTCCTTCTGATAAACCAAAAACCAGTGCCACCAAAGCTGAGCCCAGCGCCCAGCCCATCGTACGCGCAACAGCTAACATGCCACTGGCCGCGCCACTGCGCGTTGTCGGGCCAGAAGTCATGACTGTAAGATTATTGGGTGTTTGATAAAAACCAAACCCAATGCCGCACAACCCCATCCGCCAAGCGACATCCCAAAATGGTGGGTGAGCAGGCATAATGCTCAACATGGTTAATCCAGCCGCCAGAATAGTCAGCCCAATACTGCTTAAAACAGATGCGGGGTGGCGGGCTGCCAACCGCCCAGCAAAAGGTGCGGCCACGGCAACAAGCAACGGCCAAGGCGTAACAAGCAAGCCAGTTGTAACCGCAGACTGATGCATAACTGTTTGAAACAGAAATGGCAGAGCAACATAGGCTAAAATTTGTGCTGCATAGGCACAAACAGATGTGAGGATTGAGAGCGAAAACAGGGGGATGGCTAGAAGATCAAGGGGGAGCATAGGGGCCTTCTGGCGGCGCTGCTGCATATACAGCATAACGGCGCACAAAAAGCCTGTTCCAATCTCAATACCCGCCCATCTGGGCTCTTTCTGCCCAAGCGCATCAACACCAAGAACACCGAGCCCCAGAGCACCAACATTTAGCAAAGCGCCCAGCCAATCAAATGTAAATGAACGGCGCGGGCTATGTGGTGCTACCCGGAGGAAAAGTGGAACCGCTATAAGACCGATTGGTAGATTGATCAGGAATAACCAAGGCCAGGTGGCAACAGATAAAACCGCAGCAGCCAATGTGGGGCCCGTAGCGGCTGAAATAGCAACTGCAAGTGCAATTGTTGCGAAGGCTTTATGCAAAAATTCTCGCGGGTAAACGCTTCTTACGAGTGCGCCGCTTAATGCTGCCATACAGGCACCACCAACGCCTTGTAAAACGCGTGAACCAACAAGAAGACCAATGGACCCTGAAAGCGCACAAGCCAGAGAAGCCGCAGTAAATAGGGCAAGACCAAAAGCGTATACTCTTTTAAGACCAAGAGATTCAGCCAATGCCGCAGCAGGTAGCAAACTGACCGCAACAGCAAGTTGATATCCGTTAACAATCCAGACAGTCAGCGTTTCGCTACATGAAAGATCTCGTGCAATGGTAGGAAGGGCGATATTGGCAATGGCGCCATCTAGCCCTCCCAACACAATTCCGAGCACAGCGCAAAGCATCACCAAGCGGCGTTGCGTATCGGAAACCGGTTGGTTATTCATGAGATGAAAGCACTATGTTTGTGAGTGTTTGCACGTGATGTGGCTTAAGTATTGAAGGGGCCATGAAAGCTACCGGTTTCCTGATCATGCATATGCTGCTGTGAGCCGTGAAAGAAAATACGAGCATTTTATCATATTCGACAATTCGTATTTACAGACAGCACATGTCACATTGCTTCTGTGGCTCATATTTTTAAAGAAAACAGCCAAAACTTGTATCATCTACGATACTGCGCAGCAGGCACGATTTTCCTTTGTGTGTCCCCAAAAATAAATTCATAATGCTACTGTCTTATTCCGCTACTGGAGCTAAAATTCGCAGTGGAAAAACTATGGTTCAGCACAATACCATTGTTGAATACGATAGTAAGTGTTTTGCTTTTGTTGTTTGTTCTTGCTCCAAGCATACCCAGACCAACAACATCCTGAGCTATTGAGAGACCATCTTCTCTCCCGACCGTAAAACTATAAACCCAGAACTCATAGCCGTTTTCGTAACCTTTCTGCCCCGGTTCACCATAAATTTGATGTACTTGGAATGAAGTTGTCACGCCATCATGAATATTCTGGTTAACTTCCGTAAGTGTTGTATGTTTTATGGAAGCATCACCTGTAGATGTGCAGGCACCCGTAATGGCAATAATAACCATGGCCACGGCGGTTCTGATGATCTTCATTCTGTAATCGGTCCTTTTAGATGTGTATTTTCTGTATACTCTATTGTGTTATATCAATACAGATGGTCTATCTGGATGTTACCATTGGCTTGCTAAATGTGATTTTCTCACCAACTCATTCCCCCAGTTCCTTCGCCATGCAGAGTGAGATGACTTCGGTTGTGCCTTTCATGGCCGAGTAGAGGCCATGATCCGGTAGGTAGAAACGTGTGGCGGCTGGGGTGATGTTGAGAATACGGCCCCTTGAAATGAATATTGCACTGATTGTCGCGCTGCTCCTGAACTAGAAATGTTACAAAAATTGTGTGGTCTGAAATATCCAGTTACAGCATGTACAGTTTTGCTGTGTCAGTGCCTATCTGCTCGGTATCTGGCAGACAGAGTGACCCACATTTTTCAGATTGGGCAAAAAGTAGGAAGATAACCCTGCTCTCTCCAATTCTAGAACTTCCTGCTGGCAGTAGTTAACGTTGATAATTATAACAATAACAAAATTTTATTATTTATTTTTCATGTAAAAACGCTGTTATGAAGCAAGCGTTTCTCTCCAACTTCGGAAATATGAAAAAATTTAATACTTTAGAATTGTATTAAAATGGAACGAGCATCCATCTACAAGTTCAGACAGCATCGCTTCGAGACTAGCGCCATGTTGTAATCAACGAGAGATTTCCCCAACTCATAAGAACTGCGCTTTTTAGGAAGGATAATGTCATGCCCAGCCTGTTTGAACCGATTAAATTGGGAAGCATTTACGCTAAAAACAGAATTCTCATGGCACCGCTAACGCGCGGTAGAAGCACCCGCCAGCATGTTCCAACCCCCATTATGGCCGAGTATTATGCGCAACGTGCCACCGCTGGTCTGATCATCTCGGAAGCAACCGGAATCAGCCAAGAAGGTCTTGGATGGCCCTATGCGCCGGGCCTGTGGTCACAAGAGCAAATAGAAGCATGGAAGCCCGTTACTGCGGCAGTGCATGCAAAGGGCGGAAAGATTGTGGCCCAACTCTGGCACATGGGCCGCATGGTGCATTCCAGTGTAACGGGCCAGCAACCTGTATCCTGCTCAGCAACAAAGGCACCTGAGCCACTTCATACATATAACGGCAAGCAGCCTCCCGAAGTTGCCCGCCCCCTTACCAAGGATGACATTGCCCGTATTCTGAATGATTACGAAAAAGCCGCCCGCAATGCACTGGAGGCTGGCTTTGACGGTGTACAAATTCACGCAGCCAACGGTTATCTGATTGATGAATTCCTGCGAGACGGCACCAACCATCGCTCTGACGAATATGGTGGCTCTCCTGAAAACCGTATTCGCTTTCTGCATGAAGTCACGAAACGAGTAATCGCCACGATTGGCGCGGACAGAACATCTGTCAGGCTTTCACCAAATGGCAATACACAAGGCTGCATCGACACCCATCCCGATCAGGTTTTCGTACCCGCCGCAAAGCTTCTGAACGATCTCGATATTGCATTTCTCGAACTGCGCGAGCCCGGCCCTCATGGCACATTTGGCAAGACCGATCAGCCGAAGCTGCATGCTCCGATCCGCAAAGTTTTTACAAAACCATTGGTTCTGAATCAGGATTACACACGGGACGAAGCGATTGAAACGGTCGCAACCGGTATTGCCGATGCCATTGCATTTGGCCGACCTTTTTTAGCTAATCCGGATCTGGTGCACCGTCTGGAAGATAACCTTCCCCTGAATAAGGATGATATCCAAACCTGGTACACACAGGGGGCAGAAGGCTATACCGATTACCCACTTGCTCGGTAACCCCCATGCCTTTTCCACTAGAGTAAGGGTTTCACCAGTTCATCCCCGCGTGTGCGGGGAACACTAGCGAGGTTCCTGCGGTTCCCATGTGGTTCCCGGTTCATCCCCGCGTGTGCGGGGAACACTGTTTCACGCCTTCTCTCCTGCGCGGGTGTTCCGGTTCATCCCCGCGTGTGCGGGGAACACAGCCTCCTCAGCCACCACGCGCTGTCTCACGCCGGTTCATCCCCGCGTGTGCGGGGAACACATCAGGCAGCAGATCTGTCAGGCTGTAGGTATCGGTTCATCCCCGCGTGTGCGGGGAACACTGCCCATCCCCATATTGAGGGCGCCACCAAGGCGGTTCATCCCCGCGTGTGCGGGGAACACTCTTTGTGGAACCAATTGATTTTAAAACATTATTTTACTATCAAAGAATCTACCAGACGAATGACTGTTTTTTACCCTCTTCCACGCCGTCTTGGAAGGGTCATTACAGCAGGGCCTGGTTGCATCGGAAGAGCTGCTTCACGACCAAAAGCAACTAACCGCAAACCATCCAGATCTACCGGCACCCGACGGTTCTCCCCACAAGTATCAAATTCAAAACCGGCGTCATTTGGAGCCGCCCAAGCGATCACAGCATTGCCATCTTCAATATAGGCGCAGACCTGCCCCCATATCATTTCCCGCACACGCCGCCCGTAGCTGCCAATATAAACACCAGCCCGCACTTCCAGAAGCCATACAGCCAGCCGCCCGCGTAAACGCGGGGGCGCATTTTCAACCACGATGACCAGCATCACCCAGCCCTTTCGGATCAGCAAACGCAACGGGCATCGCCTCTTTCTGCACTGGTGGCGGCCCCGCTTCACCGGCAGCCAGCACATCCTCTATTAAAGGAATAAGACGCCCTAAAATATTCGTTTTACGAAACTGATCCCGGCACCGATGCCGCACGCTTGCCACTGGATCTATAACCCGCTGCCCATCCAGAGGTCGATCCCGTTGCACTGCGGCTGCCACGCGAAATGCCTCTGGCACCACAACTTCAAATTTCACAATATCTGCAATATCATACACAAAGCTTTGTGGCTTTCCTGTATGCAAAAAACCTATTGCAGGCGCATAACCTGCGGCCAGAATTGCAGCCTCCGTAATCCCATATAATGCGGCCGTTGCGGCAGACAGGCATCGGTTAACCACATTTGCCGTATCCCACTCATGAGGATCATACCGACGGCCATCCCAATCGGCTCCATGTGAACGAGCCAGCAAGCGATATGTTTCCCGAACCCGCGCTCCCTCAATGCCACGTAACTGATCTACAGACCGCCTCTCTGGCGCATCTTCTCCAAAACGTAGCGCATACATCTTGCGCACTACTTTCAAGCGGGCCGTATCATCAAGCGCCAACCGCGCCTGAAACAACAACCTGTCCGCCCGCGCTCCTCCGGGTTGACCAGAGGCATATAAACGCACTCCAGCTTCTCCTACCCAGATCAGCAAAGTCCCTGCGCGTGCTGCCAATGCCGCCGCCGCATGACTTACCCGCGTGCCGGGTTCCAGCATGAGACAAACCAGCCCGCCTATAGGAATGTGAGTGCGAATGCCATTCTGATCAACAAGAACAAACGCACCATCCAGTACATCAAGCTGCCCCATCGCAACGAACAGGATTGATGAGCGCTCTTTCAAAGGAATGGGCCGGGGCGGCGGTAACCCTGGCATGGGACGAGACACAAGCTTGCCCTCCTTGTTAAAAAGCACGCCGAATAAGCATTAATCCACATCCAAAAGCCCGTGCCCGCCCAAAGCCTTGCAGAAGAGCAGATGTAAAAAGCGCAGGATCTGTAACACGCAGCACACCCGTTACATCAACTACACCAAGTGTTGCTTTCCCCTGCCCTTGCGCACGCGGAATACGCAAAACGTCGCAACTCTCAATACCCAGCGCTTCTGCTGCCAGATCAAAACCGGTTCGTGCACCTTGTCGTGTTAGCCATGCCGCCATAACCGCAGGCACTACACTTTCACGCGCAACAGCACGCTCTTTAGATGGAAGTTTATGCAAGGCATCCATCACAATATCATGGCGCTGACTACGCGTGCGCCCCGGCACCTTACGATCAACAGTCGCATTAGCTCGCAAAAGAAAACGTAAAGAACTTTCCTTTTTCAACCGAGGAGCAAATTCACGGCTTTCAATATCAAATAGTCCATGCTGATCTACTGGCTCCCTGATCGACAGCACCATAAAATGGCCAGGTTCCGTCTGCCGCCACAGAAAATCACGTGTGCGATCAGCGCTATCCCCAAACAACGTCCACAGCAAATGATGTGCAGCACCATGCTGCTGCCCTTCACCCTGCGGTACCAAAAGCCGAGCAATAGCTTGAACAGAGGCATCGCGCCGCAATGCAACGCGGGAAAGAAAACCCGCACTCATACGCCTGCCTCCTTTGCACACAAAATCAACGCTTCTTCCCTCAGCCCAAATTGCCAACGTGTGCGTGAAAGAGGATGATCACGGCGTATCTCTCGCCGAATGATAGTATGCCCTGCTCCGTGTTCAACCACGTCTGCGGCATCCAGCACAACAAGCGTCTCCGTACGTGAATTGCGGCCTGCAAGCTGATCCCTGAATAAGCCAAAGCGGTTACGCATACTACTTTCTGGCCCACTGTCTTGGCGCTCCAGAAGAACCGCTGTGGCACTCTCCCCCTCCACAAGTTCTGGGGCTAGAGGCAAGCCTGGAGGGCAGGATTTACGACCCAATGAAGGAGTAAATACCGGCTCCTGCAAGGCATCCTGTATCTCTGCCAGTGACCAGCGAGGGTTATCCCCCCGCACCCAGAGAGCACCCAGATGCCAACTTCCCATCCGGTAATCTCGGCGTGAAAGGATAGTTGCCACTTCCCCCGGTGCCTCGGCTAATTCCTGCGCACGCGTTGCAGGACGCCAGTTCCGGCGAGACGGTGCGGTCTGGGCTGTATGATAATCCGTCAGAAGCCGACCTGAAGCATGGCAAAGCACTGCAAGGCCATACCCTTGAGCCAGAGCATTTTGTCCGGCCTCGTCCTCACGCGTGAGTCCTAAACAGGCTCCCAGCAATCCCAGCACAGCAGATCGAGCAGGCCGATCCCCTCCGTCCCGCCTCTCACCCACAGCAAGCGTACCGAACGATGCCATAGGGGCCACCATGGCAAATGTCAGAAAGTGCCCCATATCGCTCAGGTCCGGCAAAACGCGACAATATCAGCCAGCGTCGCGCTTTTCTTATCTCCTAAAGCCAGTTCACATGTTTCATCCGCACTGGCGCCATAAACCCGAACCAGTTCTGCCCGGAACTCTTTCAGCGCTTTAATGGACTGTTCCATCAAATCTGCACCGCCAACAGGCCGAGCAAAAGCCCCAGCCAGTGTACGGGGTTGAGCATTCCCTTTTTCAGCCAGCACATAACCTGCGCGGGCAAGAGCAGCGAAACTATTCTGCTTCCCAGATGGTGAGACTGTCATAGCCGCTTCTACCAATGAGCCGAGAGCGGCTTCCGCTACACCTGTTTCACTCTCGTCACCAAGATTTTTCTTTAGCAGGTCACGATTGATGCAAAGATATAGATAAAATACCCCTGACCCAAAACCAGCCTCCCCCAGAAATCCTGCTCCTGCGTCCTCTTCATCCTTCAGATCGTCAACGGCTGTATAATAATCATCCTCAACCGTGACACGATGCGTTGTGATAGCATGAGCTACCTGTACGGCGGCTTCACGGTTAAAGGCAGGAGCGCTCGCCAACATCCGACCAAACAGAGCAATATCCGCCGCTGAATCTGTTCTATGCAGGAGCGTATCCTGCTCTTTTTTTAGATCAACTTTTTCCCCAGATGCCAGACGATCCGCCACCGCAAAAGCAGCCTCACGCTCGGAAGGAGAAATGAACACAAGCTGCTCGGTGCGCGTAGGATTAACGTCCTTTTCTCCCTTCACCTTGCCATAGACGCCAGCAATCTCGCGTGCAATGGCAACAGCTTTTTTCTCTTCCACACCACCTTCACGCAAATGCGCCAGAACTTCTTCCCCCAAACGCTGGGTTCGCTGGCCCATGTGCCCCGTTAGCGCGGTTTCAAAAACGCCTGATGTACGCCATGCACGCTTGAGAGCCTGTGAGGAAATACGCAGGCGTGTCACACCACCCACTGTAGCGGTTTTGGGATTACCCGTATCATCACGGTTGACATTAGAAGGAGGGTAAAATGTTAGAAGATGAAGCTGAAGAAAACGATGCATTCCAATATTCCTTTTCAAATCAATTCTTTTTATCGAACGCAGAGTCTGGATGACCTGCGTTCCAGTAATCATAGACCCACTGCCGCCGCACCTGATCACCTACGAGATCATCCGGCATATCTTCACGCGGCCACATCATGACAGAACGAGCCAGATCGGCGACATTCAACGCGCCGCCCGCCAAAACAACGAGCCGACGAAAAACCCGCAGACAGTCATCATAAGTTTCTGCGTCCAGCACCTTTCGAAACCGAACGGGTTTACACAGCGCAGTTGCATCATCGTTTGTATCAACAGGACCAATCTGCCGGGCTATGCTGACATCAGCCTTGTTTGACCGCACATGCGCTAGAACAGATGCTGCCAATGCCAATCGAGACAGTTCAGAACCCCGCTTGGCGCCGCATTTACGTACAAGCGCCTGAGTTTCTGGCTCGAACAAGGCTTCCGTAATAGTTGCACATCGTCGCAAACGCGCCAGCGCTGCACGATCACCCTGCTGTTTTTTCTCCGGGTTGGGTTGCAATCCGTACCACCAGCTTACAACCTGCTGAACGGTTTCCTTATCACCGACGAACATCAGGACACCTTCTCTGTTGCCTTTTGTTTCTTTTTGACAGGAGCAGGAATACCCAGATTATCTCGGATCTTTTCTCCCTCCTTCCCCCGTCCCGATACTGCTGCTCCTAGACGCCTGCGTGCTAGTGCAGAGCGCTGAGCCTCAGTGATACCCATGTCAGGTTCAAGGATGACCGTGGCATCAAATTCCTGGAGAGCCACACGGGCAAGCGTCTGAAGCCAGGATTTCCTCAGGGCTATGTCTTCACTATCTACACCCGCAGCATCCTGCAAAAGAGCAAAGAAAGAGACTTCTGTTTCTGCCCAAAACCGCTCCCGCACATTGGAAAGTAACGTGACATCAACAGAAACCGTGCCTTTTCCAAAGAGGGCCTCCCGCACACTTCCGCGTAAAATATCAGCGATCTGCGTGGCGGCGCCCACACACTGAAGAGCCAGACTATCAATATTCTTCTGCTGATCTGGATTCTGTGAACCAGGTAGTGGCATCTCACTTTCTACAAAGCTACGCGCCTTCATATTATCCATATCAAATCCGGCAGCCAGCAAACGTGCATTTGGCAAAAGCCCTACCTCATCTGCGCGCTCATTCCGCCAGTTTGCCACGCAACTTGCAGGAAGTCTGTTTTGATCAGCACTTTCAACCACCACCCCAGCCCAATGCCGATAACCAATACCTCCTGGCTGTGGGTGTACGGCCAGCCATTCAGTTCCCTTTTTTTGGCGATACCGCGGCGTTAGAGGATGAATTGCGCATCCTGCGCCATATGGCATTCCGATCCAGCCAGCATATTTTGGGCCATATGGCCTTTGCCGCCAGCCTGACACCAGAATATCATCAGACATCCCTGTAAGATTACAGACCTTGCCATTACTTTTTCCAAAATCAAGCCGTATCCGTCTTGGCATTCCCCACCAGCATTGGAGCGGATGTACGTTTTCTTTCGCGCGCACATCCATGCCAGCTTTTCCTGAAATCACCGTTGGTGCCATCCATGGAAAAACCTTTTCCATATCCTCAACTGTTACAGGTTTTCCGGCAGGAACATTTGCCCATATAATTTCCCACAAGCTTGCATCTTCTGATGGCAAAACCAAAGTTGTTAACGGCCCACCACCGCGCAGACCTGTCATATTGCCGGCTCCACCGCTTGGCGCCCATGACTGCAAGGTGAATAATGCCATAGCTGCTGCTGCGCGGCCCAAATATTCAATCTGCCCTCGATGCACAAAGAGATCTGCATTCCGCTTTACGGTGCTTTCCCCCGGCGCATCGATTAACAGCCTTTCGACAGGTTCCTGCCCGCTCTGGATATCTTCGTAATCCTGAAGAAAGCGCGGCCCCGGGCCATCAAGCCAGAATGCATCTGCAACACGCGCAAATGCTTCATCTAGCTTTTCGACAGATGGAGGAACGCGCCAGCCTTTCGGCCACACTCTATAATCAGCAGGTGGACACGCCGTGGCCACAAGCCCGATCAAAAACTCAAAGGACGCAATACGAAAATCAGCCCTTGGCCAAGCAAATCCAACAATCGGATCATCCTTAAGCCCTTCTACTATCTGGGCTGGTCGAATAATGCTGCACGCCCCGGACTTATGGCACACAGGTAGCCATGATTCTGAAATAAGATTTAAAGGCACTGATACCATCTATTCTTTCCAATCAATTAACCTAAAAATTAAATACCCAACAAAAAAAATACAAACATGACTAATATTTATGTTAGCGTTTCTTTTAATATCTGAAACCCATATTTCTTGTCATAACAGACCACAACATCTTGCTCAGCTTCATTACGCCCAACGCCTCTCCAGCCTTCTTCTGCTTCCTCAAGCAGCAACAATAAAAACTGATCCTCTGCATCACGCTCCCAACGTGGCCACTCTGCACGAGCTGCCGACACAGCCTCCTGCTGACTGCCCACAACAGGACAAGCTGCAAGAACATGCCGCGCTGCGGAAACTTCTGAAAGCGCCCAGGCACGCTTCCGCTCATGAGGGACTGCCAAAGCAACGTCTTGCAATGCAGCCCAAGGACACACCTGCCCATCTTTCATGATGCCCAAACGCACAGTTACATAAGGGCGCTCTTCCAACCGTGTTGATGTACGAACTTCCCGTTCCCACAAAGCGCTATCCGGTGCGTATCCTGCTTCATAATCCAAAACATTTCGCATGGCTTCGCCACGTGCCGCCCGGCCTTTCCCTTCCGCTTCATCACTTGCCGCCATCAACCCATCCGGCACATCAGAAACGTTACCGGCCTCCTCAATCAACTCCCGTATTGCGTCAGGGCTTTGGATCTTTCCTTTGCGTTGCAGCACTTTTGCCGTGCGCCATAACAATGCGTGATCACGATACACCGCAGCTGTGCCTGGCAGAAGCCGACTGATCCACTTCGGGTCTGGGTTCGCCACGGGATCAGGTGAAAAAATGTATATTTCGTCGCAATCAACAGGACGTTGCTTGCGTGTGTGACGACGCAACCGGCCCGCTCGTTGGATAATCAGATCCATAGGCGCCAGATCTGTGCAAAGTACATCAAAGTCCAGATCTAGAGACTGCTCAATAACCTGACTTGCTATGAGAACAGCCGCGCGCTCAGTTGCTGTTCCGTTTTTCCCAAATCGCGCCAGCACCGCGCGCTCAATCGCCAAACGATCCACCATGGCAAAGCGCGCATGAAACACCATGATTTCAATGCCTTGTTCCTTCAGTGCTTTTGCCGAAGCAATCACGTCATCTACCGTATTGCGCACCCATGCAACCGCAGCCCCTTTGGCGGCTGCCAAAGAAACTTCAGCCATAACAGCAGCTTCTTCCCGCACTTGCCGAACGGTGATGCTGCGCTCCAGACCAGGCCGCGGCGCACAAGGTAATTCTTCCACCTCCGCCTTTCCGACAACTGTGACAAGTGGATAAGCCATGCAGGATAAACTAACAGACTTTTCCTGCCGCAGCCCTTCTCGGAATGCATCTGTCAGTTTCTGGCGTACAGCTTTGGTCAATGTCGCGGAAAGAAGAATAGCAGAGCCTCCCATGGCAGCGTGGAAACGGAGCAATGCCACCATCTCCTCCTGCATATAGGGATCATAAGCATGGCACTCATCGACCAGCAGCACCTTCCCCGCAAGACCTGCCTGCCGCACTGTGGCAAACCGAACGGGTAAAACTGCCATCAATGCCTGATCGATCGTTCCCACTCCGACCTGCGCCAAGAGCGCCCGTCGCGCTTCACGCCCCAACCACGCTGAACAGCAAATTTCTGCGGCTTGATCACGATCTTTTTTCAATTCCGCGCCATCCAGCACATCATCTGGTGCCAAAACCGAGACAAATCGCTCATCAAGTAAGGCACGACCATGCGCCAATGCCAGAGAAGGATGAGAGGACGGCTGAAATAAGTTCCGATATGCCGTGGCAAGCCGATCAAACATGGCATTGGCGGTAGCCATCGTCGGCAGTGCAACAAATAGTCCAGATGCACGCCCGGATGCCATCAGCCGATGCGCCGCCACCAACGCCGCTTCAGTTTTGCCGGAACCCGTCATATCCTCAATCACCACCAGAGTTGGTCCGGCAGGAAGAGACGTAACGTCCAGCAGCGCCTGAACTGGCGAAGGCGTCCTGATATGCGGAAACAAATGTGCAATGCCTTGGAATGGTGAAATGCTTGCGGGAGCAAGCCCCGCATGCACAATCGCACTTTGAGCACGAGGAAGGGCTTTGTTCCAAAAATAGCCTGAAAGATCATCAACATCATCCGGCCTGACATATGGAAACCATTCCTGCCGTGAACCAATCCAATCCGCCTGAACTGTCAACCCAGCTAACTGCCATTCCAACTGGAGTAGATGATCTAATGAATGATAAGGCTTGATAGGAGGAGGACGAAAAACATCAAATAACAGACTAACAAGTTTATGAGCATATGGTGCCGATAGCTTAATATCAGAAGCACGAGTTTGATAATCGTTTACTGAGACTGGCTGTCCATGATGCCCTGCCACAGCACGCCATAACCGCCTTTTATCCGAAAGCAGCCAGCCTTCCCCTTCGGAATCAGTGCCAAATAGCGGCGCCAGTTCCTCTCGGCAAATGCGATCAAGAAATAATACGCCATCCACATCATGACGTGATGCCACGACTTCATCAGGACACTCTCCCAATGCCTGCTCTGGCCAGCACTCCGGAACTTTTGCCTGAAAAGCTGGCGTTAGTTTGCCAATATCATGCAAAGCGACCAGCATCCCCAACTGGCGATTGTCCAACCCTAACCGCTGACTACCGGGCAAAAGAATTGCTACTGCCGCCACATCCAGCATATGCGCGATAAGCGGATGTATTGAAGAGTCTTCCCCCAAGCCGACTGATGCCGGGCGAGCCTTACCCCAGAAAAATTTTAGCCCTTTCCCTTCTTGTGTGTCCGGCATGTTTCATTCCTTTTTTCAACGATCAGCGATGCAGCTATTCTTGCTAAAAACATAGCGAAATTTACCACGGACCGGCACAAAACCGTTGCAAGTCCAGTTTGGTTGCTGCGCGCTAAGCGGATCTCCCGCTTTCGCCGTCATGTCGGTCTTAAGAAAATCGTTTCAGACGTCCAAAAAACCGACATTGTTTTATCAGTGATCGCCTAATTTCAGTTCTGACAATATTGCATAGTTTCTTAATTCGAAATTCAAGACAGCATTCAAATGACAAGTGTTCGCTTTTTCTATTCAGATCCTATTCCACTTCACCAATGATTTTCACGAGACATCAATTCCCGATGCATGCTTCGTCCTCGACTGGTAAGACGAGCGGCAGCACTGCCCCAGCGTACGGAAAATCCGGCTGCGACATATCCCATCAATATCAATGATCCGCGAATGGCACCGCGATCCGCTATGGGGATGCCATACTCGCCGCTTATCGGTAGAGAGAGAATAAAACGGCACTGTTCTTTTGTGAGATCTTTTGCCGCCAGATAGGGCCTGCCTGCCCCATTCTGGGTGGGGAAATCTATGACATTACTCATGGATCTGTCTCTTCAGGTTCACACTGTTCAAGAAATCATAAATTCAACTTGCACACGACAATACAGATCCATCGCAGCTTTCTGTGCACCAATCAGATTCTGAACCGCTATATAGGTTTGCACGTAACTTGCTTCCGGCACGTGCGCTGGCCTGTCAGTCAGCGCCATCGCCATTTCTATCGCTGTATCGAGAAGCGGCCTGAAATGTGCTTCCAGATAGTCACCACGTATCTGATGGTCTGTTGGTAGATTGGAAACAGTCATCTGGAAAAGATCATAGCCATTCTGCTGCAATTGTTCTTCTTCAGGTAAAGCTGCATCTGTCCCCAGCAAAGAAATGACACAGGTTCGATCAGGTGCCAGAAAAATGATCTTTTCCAGCAAAGGATGAAAAGCATGGGAAGGTGGCGCGATAAAAGGCAATCTCATGGGACCGTCTTTTCTACACTCTCTGGCGCCTGACCACATCGCCTGAGCAGATCACGAAGTTGATTGATAACCGGGAAGACTTCCCGATTGTGATCTCCACCGAGGTCTTTCCATGCAGCCTGTTCCAGCTCGACAATCTCGCGATCTTCAAAGAAGACGCGCTCCGTGAATGCGACCAGTATTGGCCAGGCAAGATCCAGTAAAAAAGGCACTTTCAGTCGTTTGATCGACAACAGACCGAAAACACGGTTGGTCAACTCCTCACGATCCTGCGGCACATAAGAGATCCATAACTCCATCACGGGTTCCTCAATCCCTTGCGTTTCAATACGCAGGATCTGGTAAGGATATTGTGTCCTGATGGTCATGACATCCCGGTAGGCAAAATCCCGACCATCACGGCGTCTCTGGCCGTAGATCAGCGCCTCGCTCAAAGGCTGTTTGCCGCCGGTTCGTGCAAAGGTGTAGCGGGCCTCCACAAAATCCTCTCCGTGATCCATTCCGAGGAACCGAGGCTTCATTTTCCCGACCAACCGACTGTGCAGAACCTGATGATTCATATCCATCAGGTTTTCATGCATGAAACTGTAATGACAGTTCACCACCTGCCCGAAGCGCCGCGTGCGATAGCGCCTGTCTCTCACCCTTGGAAAATCAGGAAGCGCGGTCGTCGCCGCAAGAGACTGGTCTCCCATGAAAACAAAAATAAGCCCATCTTTTTCGCGGCAGGCCCAACTTTTGAGACGCAGACATTGCGCTTCGGCTGAAACATTCGGCGAAACACATTGGCCGTCCCGGTTATATCTCAGACCATGAGCAACGCAGCTTATCAGGTCACCATGGACGTTTCCTTTGCCAAGCAGAACCTGCCGATGGGCGCACAGGCCATCCAGAGCATAAGGAATGCCGCTTTTGGGGCGCACGACGACGATATGCTGCCCTGCAAACCGGACATCGATTGCCTTTTCCCGTCCCAATTCACGGGACCATGCGACAGGATACCAGAAGTTCGGATTGGTTCTGACACGTCTTAAATCAATCTGTACCGCGCACGCTGAATGATCTGAAATTTGGTGAAGTTCGTTTTCCATTGCCTCGGCTTTTCAACTGGCTCAGCGCAAAGGAAACAATACAACCCCTCGTCATGGAGCATCGTGTCGTCTCTCACATTTTGTCTGAGCAAGTGTACCCGTTATCAATTATCGGACAGAATGCATGATTGTCCGGTGACTGACTCTGAAGTGTCTAACGGATCAATGCTGTTTGCAGCACAAAAGCGTCATTCGTATATCGGCCAGAAATGATGGGGTAAGTCCCCCTGACCTGAAAAGAGTCCATCGCCTGATTCATCAGGAGTGACCGAGGCATGAGGCAGACAGGCATATATTCTCTCCTCCCTTCGGTCATCCCGCCCGACGGTTGGTGGCTGAGCAATGGCAGGTCTCCTGGCTCACGGATCATGGCCAACTGGTTCCAACCTTCCCGTTCCTATGAGAACAGTGGTTCACGTTCAAAGTGAACGAACCAGCGGCATACCGCCTACAGTTGCGGGAGCAGCCTCCGACTTTGCTTCCGGCCGATTGTCTGACCAGAACATAACGGAGTTCCCTATTAACCCGCTCGCGCGGGACCATTGAAGCGTTTGCTCCTGCACCATGCCGCCAAACGCATCCCACGTGCAAGCTGGAACATTCTGGAGCTGCGAAAGGCAGATATCAGTTTTTCGCATGTAGACCGAGACCGGATTGAGCTGATGTCCTGAAAACAAACATTACGCCAATCAGTTTCTGACTGCGTCTTTTCCCGAAGCAATGCAGCCACATTAGTCCATGAACAATATTGATGTATTGATGAAATCAAATCATTTCTGCTCACGGGTTCGTTCAGGCATAAAGCTACCATGACGATGACCACCACCGCCTAAAAAACTCAGAAGACAAACTTGGGGACGCCATGCCCCCGTGCCCGCATTCTGGTTTACGGTGGAAATAGGGATGCAGAACAACAATGATTCAGGATTCGACATTCAGTATCCATCGGCTTCGTTTCGATGAAAACTATCATCCTTCCGACAGAACCCGCCTTACGACCAATTTTGCCAATCTGGCGAGAGGGAAAAGCCGTCAGGAAAACCTGCGCAATGTCCTGCGGATGATAGACAACCGGTTCAATGATCTGGCGCATTGGGATAATGCCAACAGAGATCGTTACACTCTTGAACTTGAAATCGTTTCTGTGGAGATGGATCTCGCCTTTGCAGGCAAAAGCGGCAGCTTTCCTCTGATCGAAGTCCTCTACACAACAATTGTTGATAAAAACGCCAACAAACGGATAGAGGGCCTCGCCGGAAACAGTTTTTCCTCGTACGTGCGGGATTACGACTTCAGCGTGTTGTTACCGGCTTACAATAAAGAAAAAGCCAAATTCAGTGTTCCCCATAATTATGGGAACCTACATGGAAATCTCTTTAAAAGCGTTATGAACTCGTCTGCTTACAAGCAGAATTTTAAAAAATTACCGGTTATCTGCCTCAGTGTCTCGACCAATCGCACCTATCATCGAACGGAAAATCAGCATCCTGTTCTCGGCGTTGAGTATGAACAGCGTGAATTTTCTCTGACAGACCAGTATTTTAAAAAAATGGGAATGCAAGTTCGTTATTTCATGCCGCGCAATAGTGCTGCGCCACTGGCCTTCTATTTTTTTGGCGATCTGCTGTCTGACTACTCTGCTCTTGAACTGATCAGCACCATCAGCGTGATGGAATCTTTTCAGAAAATTTACCGTCCTGAAATTTACAATGCCAATTCTGCTGCGGCTGACTGTTATCAACCGAGCCTAAAACATCAGGACTATTCCAACACCCGCATTGTCTACGATCGGGAGGAGCGTACACAACTGGCGATCTCACAGGGACACTATACGGACGAGCATTTCATCAAGCCATATCACGACATTCTCGAAAAATGGTCTGCCGGTTACGTCGCCTGATCCATCAGAAATACAAGGTTACCTCTCATGAAAACACTCCTCCCCACCTCAACGGCTGGCAGCCTGCCGAAACCCTCATGGCTCGCACAGCCTGAGACACTCTGGTCCCCCTGGAAATTGCAGGGGGAAGAGCTGGTCGAAGGTAAGCAGGATGCGCTTCGCCTGACGCTGGACGATCAGAACCGTGCTGGCATTGATATCGTCAGTGACGGCGAGCAGACGCGTCAGCATTTCGTCACGACCTTTATTGAGCATCTCAGTGGTGTCGATTTCGAGAACCGTCAGACAGTCAAAATTCGCAACCGCTACGATGCGAGCGTACCATCCGTTGTCGGCGCCGTAGCGCGTGAAAAACCGGTTTTTGTCGAGGATGCAAAGTTTTTACGCACCCTGACAAAGAAACCTATCAAATGGGCGCTCCCCGGCCCCATGACGATGATCGACACGCTCTATGATGGCCACTACAAAAGCCGTGAAAAACTCGCTTGGGAATTTGCCAAAATTCTCAATCAGGAAGCAAAAGAACTGGAAGCGGCTGGTGTCGACATCATCCAGTTCGATGAACCCGCCTTCAATGTTTTCTTTGATGAGGTCAATGACTGGGGCATTGCCACATTAGAGAAAGCTATTGAAGGGCTGAAGTGCGAGACAGCAGTTCATATCTGTTATGGTTACGGCATCAAAGCCAATATCGATTGGAAAAATGCTCTTGGGGAAGAGTGGCGTCAGTATGAAGAGATCTTTCCCAAACTGCAAAAATCCAATATCGATCTGATTTCATTGGAATGTCAGAACTCCCGCGTTCCAATGGATCTGATCGAACTCATTCGTGGAAAAAAGGTCATGGTTGGCGCCATTGACGTGGCCACCAAAACCATTGAGACGCCTGAAAAAGTCGCCGATATTCTGCGAAAAGCACTTCAGTTTGTTGATGCTGACAAGCTTTACCCCTGCACCAATTGCGGTATGGCACCGTTACCGCGTGATGTAGCGCGTGGAAAACTGGGTGCTCTGGGCGCAGGTGCGGAAATTGTTCGAAAAGAACTTTCGGTCGGCTAGGTAGCTCTGCGGGTTTCTATCATGGAGGGCAGGACACAGGTCTTGCCCTCCATGATGCCAGAATTTCCGGAGCCATCAGCAGTCTCACCACGTCTTCCGCACTGTATAAAGCCAGCGAGAAACGCCCTCGATCCTTTATCATTTTCGTTCCAATCGGCCGAAGCTTGCCGTCACGCGTCCATCTGATACGTTCCCGACTGGAAACTCCCAAAGCATCCTGAAGAGTGGCTGGTGTGAAAGGGTGTGTGCAGATTTCCTCCACCGTCGTGATCAGTTTTCCAATATCGCGCGCTTTATTGGTCGTGGGGCACGCCATGTCCAGAATGTGCTCGAACCGACGCAGTCGTTTCCGACATTCCTGCTTTCGGCAAACAATAATCCTGTGATGTTCTGAAAGAAAATCCACAAAACGGGTGAGACGTTCGCCCTTTGAAAGGGCCAGACGTTCAGGTGCTTGGAGATAAGACAGAATATCTCTGACAAGGGCATGATGTATGGATCGTTTCACCGTTCAAACAGTATTTTGTCCAGATCAACGGAACCACGGGTTTATACAACACGGACAGCCGAACTGACTTTCCTCATCAGAGACGCTGTCCTCCGGCTCATCACATCTCAGAACTGGTTCGTGCTGTGGTTTATTATCACGTGTCGTAGTAGGTGGAACTTCGCCGAACAAACAAGCTCCGTCATCTTGTGTGTGATCAGGCCTCATCATCAGTTCCATAATAGAGCTTGCCAAGCTCGATCGGCGAACGCCCCTGACTGCGGCGGTGAGCATTGGTATCACGCAGGGAATAGGCGCAGCCGCAATATTCCTGCTGGTAAAACTTCTCCTGCTTGCTAATCTCGATCATTCGCGCGGAGCCACCCCCTTTGCGCCAGTTGAAATCCCAGTAGGAAAGTCCTTCATAAAGGGATACGGCGCGTTGGCCGCAGTCATTGATCTGCGCCATGTTCTTCCATCGTGAAATACCGAGTGAACTGGTCATCACCGGGAAGCCATGTTCATGAGCGTAAAGCGCTGTGCGCTCGAAGCGCATATCGAAGCACATGGTGCAACGCACACCGCGTTCCGGTTCCCATTCCATGCCTTTCGCACGGGCGAACCAGTTGTCCCTGTCATAATCGGCATCGACAAAGGAGATACCATGCTTATCAGCAAACCGGATGTTTTCGTCCTTGCGAAGAAGATATTCCCGCTCGGGATGGATGTTCGGATTGTAGAAGAAGATCGTGTAGTCGATACCCGATGCGGTCATGGCCTCCATCACCTCACCCGAACAGGGTGCGCAGCATGAATGGAGGAGCACCTTCCTGTGCCCATGCGGTGGAGTCAAAATCTGCCGGGGTTTCTCGTTCATCGGGGACTTCCGTTTTTTCCAAAAGGCCTGTCACATTATGAGATGCGTTCGTCTGCATCGGACGCACCCCAAGGATATGGGCAATCGCGTACGTCAGGTCAGCACGGTTCAACGTGGAGACATGAAACTCGTTAATCCCATAGGTCTGCAAGGTACGGATCTGTTCCACCGCCACCATACTGGCAACGATACGACGAAGTTCAGGATTCTTCGCCGTCCCATCGAACAGATGCCTCAACCATGCCGGAACAGTTACCCCACACACAGCCGAGAAGCGCACGATCTGCTCGTAATTTGAAACCGGCATAATGCCAGGAATGATGGGGGCAGTAATTCCGGCCGCCAGACACCGATCCAGAAACCACAGATAAATTTCACTATCAAAGAAATACTGCGTGATGGCCCGTGTGGCCCCCGCATCAAGCTTGCGCTTGAGGTTATCCAGATCAGCTTCCGGGCTTAACGCTGTAGGATGGGTTTCGGGATAAGCGGCGACAGAAATATCGAAATCCGCGATACGACGCAGACCGGCAACAAGATCACTGGCATAGGTATAGCCACCTGGTCGCGGACTATCATCAACAGCGCCTGCGGAAGGATCGCCACGCAGGGCCACAATATGATGAACACCAGCATCCCGATAGCAACGGGCAAGATCATCTACGGCCTCGCGGGGCGCACCGACACAAGTCAGGTGGGCGGCGGAGATAAGGTCTGTATTCCGCTTCAGACGCAACACCGTGGAAAGAGTGCCGACCTGCGTGGTTCCGCCAGCCCCATAAGTGATTGAGACAAAGCGGGGTGCGAGAGGCGCCAGACGCCAGATACAGTGCCAAAGCCGTTGCTCCATTGCGTCAGTTCGCGGTGGGACAAACTCGAAGGACAGAATTGGGGTTTCGGAATTACACGACAACAGTCTGTCGATACGCTTTTCCGACAGCCATGTGCTCAAAATGCCTGTCATGTCAGCCGGAAGTTCTCACCGCGTCCAACTTTTCCTTGAAAATGTCGGGAGAAAGATTGAAGCCACCGTTCGATCCACTGTGAAAGTGGTCGTGAATGTCGTTGGAGACCATGGTCTGCATCCGCATGAATGAATGATTGATCCTTCATAGTAGAAGTTTATAAAAATGAACTGAAATGATATATTTTTATGGCTATATGAATTTCGTGCATTTATCGGACAAAACATGGGCATTCTGGAACGCAGCCATCTAACAATCATTCGGGAAGTTGCACGGGAAGGTTCGCTGACGGCTGCCGGAGCGCGTCTGAATCTGACCCAACCAGCACTCAGCCATTCTATCCGCAAGATTGAACAGCAGCTTGGTGTCAGGATATGGCGGCGGGAGGGGCGATCCCTTGTTCTTACGCAGGCTGGTGAATGGCTTTTGTCTCTGGCAAACCGTCTGCTCCCTCAGTTTGAACTGGCGGAAAGCCGTATTGAACAATTCGCAAATGGCGGGCGCGGTACATTGCGCATCGGAATGGAATGCCATCCCTGTTATCAATGGCTTCTGAAAGTCGTTTCACCCTATCTGGAAAGATGGCCAAAAGTCGATGTGGATGTACGACAGAAATTCCAGTTCGGCGGGATCGGCGCACTGTTCAGTAATGAAATCGATATTCTGGTGACCCCTGATCCACTTTACAAACCCGGTCTCAAATTCACGCCAGTATTTGACTATGAATTGGTTCTGGCTGTCGGCCCCGAACATCCTCTTCGGAAGGCCAAATTTGTCTTGCCGCAGCAACTCGCAGACGAAACATTGATTACCTATCCAGTTCCATCTGAACGGCTCGATATTTACACGCAGTTCCTGCAACCGGCGGGAATTGGACCACGGCAGCAGAAGCAGATTGAAACGACGGACATCATGTTGGTGATGGTGGCGCATGGAAGGGGCGTTGCAGCACTTCCTCGCTGGCTTGTGGAAGAATATGCCACACGCTTTGAACTTTATCCGGTGAAACTTGGCAAACAAGGCATTGCGAAACAGATATTCCTTGGTCATCGGGAAACCGATGAAGATATTAAATACCTTGAAGATTTTATAACGTTTGCTTCAGAAAGCTGATAAATTCAATTCAGAAATAATTGAGCATTCTGCGGATGGAACAGCTTACGTCGGGGTATCCCTAGTGAAAATGCGCTGCGAATTGATAGAAACATTTCTGAGAGAAACGCATGGTCTTTTCATGGCGCGCCCCATAATGGTGTTGAATGTCTTCAACATTATGAAGTTGGCTACATCGAACAACATAAGAAAGCACTGAACATAGCACCCATCTACAAGCAGGAAGTTTACGTACGTTTAGAAAATTATTGGCTTCCTAAACTGATCCGCGACGAATAGTCAGGTCATATCGTTCGGCAACAAAATTATGGTCTGTATCCGAAAAACGAAGAGCCAAATTCAGGTTTTGATATTTCTCTGCCCAATCGAGCAGTAATGGTGCCACACAATGCCCACCAAACGAAGCCGGTATCGCAACTTTCAATCTACCTTTGACATTAAAGTGTCCGCACTCCAGATATATTCACAAGCTCGAAGTTCTTTGAGGGTACGAACACACCGTTCGTAGTAAAGATGCCCCTCTTCCATCAAACTGTTGAGACGGGTCATACGATCAAACCATTTTACGCCCAACCGATGCTCAATGCGACCAATTGTTTTCGCAACGGCGGAGCGCGAGAGGCCCAAACATTTAGCAGCTAAGGCAAAACCTCCGGCTTCGACCGTTGCGAGAAAGACGCTCACTCCTTCGAAAGAGTTTTTCATAATAGTATCGCTATGCAGGACAGTATCTCTCTCGAATTTTTACAAAATATGTTCCTTGAAAGATGACTTACGCTTGGGGGGCGTATCATTCCAACCTCCCCCCAACACCTTGTATAAGGTGACACTGTTAGAGAGCGTCTGAAGCTGTGTCGTAATCGCGCTCAATTGCGCTGTATAAAGTGTCCGCTGTGCCACGAGAGTCTCCAGATACGGATCGTATCCTGCCTTATAACGCTGCAACGCCAGGTCATATTGCCGCTGGTTGGCTGCAACGGCTTTCTGCTGCGCGCTCGTCTGTCGCTCATATGTTTCACGTCCGATCAGAGCATCCGCAACTTCTCGGAATCCCTGCTGAACTGTTTTTTCGTATCGCGCCACTTCCTCGCGTTTGCGGCTATGGGCCTGCTTGAGCTGGGCAGTCAGGCGGCCTGCATCAAACAGTGGTAATGTGATCTGAGGCGCCACATTCCACGCTCCCATCCCACTCTGGAACAGGCGCGTAATATTGTTGCTTGCCGTGCCATTGGCAGCCGTGATCTGGATTTTCGGGAAAAATTCAGCACGGGCTGCGCCAATATCATCGTTAGCGGCGCGCAGATCCGCTTCTGCTGCGCGGATATCTGGTCGACGCGCAATCATCTCTGAAGGCAAACCTTCGGGAACCTCGGGAAAAGCACTGACCGCTTCAAGAGATGCTTTCGCGTTGAGCGACTGGACAGTCGCGTCCGGTAACGGCATCCCGACAAGCAGGGTCAACTGGTTAAACGCTTCGGCTTTCTGACGGGTGTAAATTTCAACATTCGTTTCCACATCATGCAGAGCAGATTCAGCCTCGGCGACATCGAGTTGCGTTCCAGTGCCCACGTCCGCCGTCTGCCTGACCAGATCGTAGGTACGCTGTCTGTTGGCAAGAACGGCCTGTGTCAGGGTCAGCGCCTGCGCATTTGCCACCCAGTTCAGCATGGCCGTCGCAACACTGGAAATAATGCTCAGCCGCATGGCCTGCTGGTTCAGCGCGCTGGCCATATAGCGGTCGAACGAGGCTCTCGATGCACTTCGTATGCGGCCCCACAGATCCACTTCATAAGCGGAAACGCCGAAACCAACCGCATACTGCCGCATGTAAATCGGTTCGTCCGTGCGGGACAGGCTCCAGATATGAGAGTTCATTTTCTGGACATTGGCACCCGCCGTTCCGTTCAAAGTCGGGAACAGGGCTGCGTTCTCAATGTCGAATTGTGAACTGGCTGCGGCCGTCTGCTGCTGGGCAATACGCAGATCGCGGTTGTTCTCCAGCGCTGTGGCGATAAGGGTCTGCATGACGGGGTCGCGGTAGAAATCGCGCCAGTCCTGCAGAAGCGCTGTGTCATCCTTCGCCTGCGTAGAGCGTTCACCGCTGGATGGCCATGTCGTGGACACCGGTGCAGCCGGTCTGTGATAATGCGGGATCATGGTGCAACCACCGAGCAAAGCCGTCAGCGCGATCCCGTGAAGAAGGAATGAAGCCCGCACGCTCAGATCACCTTCAGGTTCTTGTCGAGTTGTGGCGCGACAACACTGCCTTCATGCAAGGCGGACGGGGGATGCACGACAAGCTGGCTGCCATCTGGCAATCCCTCCAGAATTTCCAGATGATCGCCATAATCCCGGCCGATCTTGACCTTGTGAACCGCGATTTTATTGTCAGCCGTGACAGTTTCAACAGACAGACCATCAGCCTCATAATTGAGGGCTTCTGAGGGCACCATGATGACAGAGGCCGCCCGTGGCAGGTCAAAATGGATTTCCGCATAAAGCCCGGCTGTCAGGCGATTATCGTGGTTATCAATTTCAATCTCGACGGGCAGCATACGGCTTCCCTGTTCCAGCGCGTGCCCAGTTCGCGTCACTGTGCCTTTGAAAGTCTGACCAGGTCGTTCCGGCACCACGATCGAAGCCGGCTCACCCACTTTGACTGTCAGAGCTGCATCCTGGGGAACATGGACACGTACGCGCAACCTGTCGGTGCGGGTGACCACAAACAGGGGACGTGACGTGGCATTATCAGCACTGACCAGATCTCCGGCCTCCACGTTCCTAACGGTGACAACCCCGTCATAAGGGGCGCTCACCGTCGTATAGGCCTGACGCTGCGCGGTTTCAGCCAGCACGGCATCAGCGGCTTTTTGTTCGGACTGCCGGGCATTCTGTGTCAGGCGGTCCACATCGAAATTCTGCTTGCTAACAGCCCCGCCACCGACAAGTCCGCCGGACCGCCGTGCTGTAATCTGGGCCAGAGCCAGATTGGCACGGGCCTGCGCCAGTGTGGCCTGCGCCTGCTCAACGCGATGATCGAGTTCCGGCGCATGGATAATGGCGAGAACCTGTCCGGCCTGCACAGGAGTTCCAATATCCACAAACCGCTTGTCGATATAACCTGAAGCGCGGGCCCCAATGGGTGTTGTCTCAATCCCCACGGTTTCGCCTGGCAGATCCAGCGACAAAGATTGTGTCGAAGCACGCGCGATCATGGTCCGCACATCCGGAACCTGCTGATCGCGTTCTCTGGCCGTTGCCGTGACCGCGTGTGCGCGTTCGACATGGGTATAAACGCCATAACCAACTGCGACGATAACAGCCAGTCCGGCAACAATGCCGGTGGAAAGCCGCCTGCGTTCGTGGCCAGAGTGGGACATGACAGGCTCAGACGACATTCTCATATTCCTCAAGCATGCGGGATTCACGACGGCGCAGGCGGCTATAGAGCCAGGGGACAACAAAAAGCGTGGTGCAGGTGCCAATCATCAGCCCACCGATTACGGCGCGGCCCAGAGGTGCGTTCTGCTCGCCGCCGTCTCCGAGGCCCAGCGACATCGGCAACATACCAATCACCATCGCAAGGGAAGTCATCAAAATTGGTCTCAGACGTTCCCGGCCTGCTTCCATGGCAGCCTCCATGGCGTTCATGCCATGCGCGCGGCTTTCCTTGGCGAAGGTGACAAGCAGGATGGAATTGGCACTCGCCACGCCCACGCTCATGATCGCCCCCATGAGTGAGGGCACGGAGAAGGTTGTCCCCGTGACGAAAAGCATGAGCACGATGCCACACATGGCGCCGGGCAGACCCAGTATGACAACCAGCGGGTCCATGAAAGATTGGAAGTTCACAACCATCAGCAGATAGACAGCAACGGCAGCCACCAGCAGGCCGATTTCAAGGCGCGTGAACGAGGTGTTCATGCTGTCAATCTGCCCTGCCACTTCGATGTTGTTGCCGGGTTTCAGGTCGGCTTTATGCCGGTCCACGATCCGCCCGATATCGCGCGCAATGCTTCCTAGGTCGCGATCCTCGGCGCTGGCGTCGATGTCCAGAACCGGCTGGATGTTGCTGTGTGAAATCACGTCAGGCGCTACCGCGCGCTCGATGGTTGCCACGTTCCTCAGCAGGGTCGGGATCGCGGCCGCCTGCGATGCATTCCCTGCCACCACCAGCTTGCCCAGATCATCAACGGTGTTGACCTGATATTGCGGCGTCTGCACGGCAACCGGGTAAAGCGTTCCCATCTGCGGATCGGGCCAGAAGTTCGGCGTGACGGTGTTGGAGGACGCCTGCGAGACCATGACGCTACGGGCTACGTCGTTCAGAACGAGATTGAGGTCCTGTGCCCGTTCACGGTCGATCGATACGTTCAGGGCAGGTGCTGCAAGCTGCTGATGCAGGTGCACATCCACCAGACCGCGCACATGGCGCATGTCCTCCATGATCTTGCTCATAACGGCACGATTATTGGCCTGATCATACCCCGTAATCCGCACATCAATCTGGGATGTCAGCCCGAAGTTCAAGATCTGTGTCACCATGTCGGCAGGCTGGAAATAAAACACGACATCGGGGAAACGCTTGGCCAGAACTGTGCGCAGGCGGCTGATATACTCCGCTGTCGGGCGATGCTTTTCCTTCAGGGCCACCATGATCTGTCCGTCATTCGGGCCGATGGTCGAGCCATCATCAAAGGGCATGGAATAACGGAAGGGGATGCCAATATCGTCAAGCACCAGTTCGCGCTCATTCTTGGGAACAACTTCGCGAATGGTATCTTCCACTTGATCGAAAATCCGTTCGGTCGTCTCAATTCGCGTGCCCGCAGGCGCACGGACGTGCAGCTTGAACTCTCCGGCATCAATAACCGGGAAAAAGTCCTGCCCCACCTGCGTTGCAAGAAGGACCGCGCCCAGAATAAAGATACCGCCCAGAGCCGGCACTTTCCATGCGCTGTGCAGAAGGCCGGACAGCGTCTTTTCATAACCATTTCGCAGACGCTCAAACCGGGCATCAAATTTCGCGCCGAACCGTTCAAAAATCGTGGGGGGCTTTCCAGCCTCTTCTCGGCGTTTTTTGGCCTGTTCTTCCGAGCGGAGAAGCAGCGCTGCGAAGATCGGCACCAATGTCCGGCTAATAACGTAGGAGGCCAGCATCGCATACACAACGGCCAACGCCATAGGCGTGAACAGGAAGCGTGATGGTCCGGTCAAGAATTCCACAGACACAAACACACAGGAAATAGCCAGCGTGGATACCAGTGTCGGCAGGGCAATACCTGCGGCGCCATCCAGAACGGCTTTGCGCAGTTCAGCCCCGTCATGATGCAGACGGTGGATATTCTCGATCGTGACTGTCGCATCATCGACCAGAATGCCCACAGCCAGTGCGAGGCCACCCAATGTCATGAGATTGAGCGTCTCTCCGGTAACAGAGAGAATGGCGATGGAAGACAGGATAGCGAGTGGGATGGAGACTGCCACAATCAACGTGGAACGCCAGCTTGCCAGAAAGGCGAGGATCATGGCGGCAGTCAGCAAACCGGCAATCACGGCTTCAGACGCCACGCCCTTGATGGCAGCCTTTACAAACAGGGACTGATCGAACAGTTCGTCAATCTTCATGCCCGGAGGCGCTGCGGCGCGTGAGATGGGCAGAACCGTGTCCCGCATGGCGTTCACCACCGCCAGAGTGGACGCGTTCCCGGCTTTCATGATCCGTAGAAGGACCGAACGCTGCCCTTCACGGCGCACCACGTTATGCTGCACTTCCCAGCCATCACGGACCTGTGCCACATCGCGGATGCGGATGATAGCTCCGGTGTTCGGATCTTTGCGTAGTGGAATGTTGTTGAGCTGCTTTGAAAAATACGGGATGCCGTTCATCTGGATATTGTATTGGGACGGTCCAAATTTCACCGTGCCGCCCGGAAGCGTCAGGTTCTGGGCGTTGATGGCGTTGGAGACATCCAGCGGGCTGATTTTCATCGCCTGCAACTTGGTCGGGTCAATATCGACCATGATCTGCCTGATCTTGCCGCCATGCGGCGGGGGCAGGAGCGTGCCGGGGACAGGTGCCATCTGCTGCCGCAGACGATACACGCCATAATCGTACAGTTCGCTTTCCGTCAGCTTGTCAGAGGACAGGGAGAGCTGGAGCACCGCCACGCTGGAGGCGCTGTACTGCATGATAATGGGTGGTTGCACGCCCGGTGGTAGCTGGGCACGGATGGATTGCGTGGCGGCAACGGTCTGCCCAAGAGCAACACCGATATCCACTCCCGGCTGGAAATACAGCTTTTGAAGCACAAGACCGGGTGTGGTCTGGCTTTCGATCGTCCGCAGATTGTTGACAAAAAAGCTGTGAGAAAACTCTGTATAGGTACTAATGCGTTTTTCGGTTTCCGGTGCAGATAGGCCATCATAATACCAGACGACGGTCACGACCGGGATATCGATATTGGGGAAAATATCAGTCGGCGTTCTGAAGATGGCGGAAATGCCAAGAAGAAGAATCAGCAATGCTCCGACGATAAAAGTATAGGGCTTTCGGAGCGCAAGACCAACAATGCCCATATCTTCTGAAAATCCTGCTTTTAACCGGGAGCGCACGCGACCACGATGATTTTGACATCGAGACAGTCAATCATCTTGGAATGTACACTGCACATTTATCGAACAATTAGAGGAGCAGAATATTCATAAGCTCCATATTGAGACTAGTCGGTTTTTTCCGAACATGATTATGAGACAAATTCATCAATGATCTCATGAGGAATGCCTTATCGAGGCACCTCATGAGATTCAAAAAACTATCCCGGTCGTCCTGAAATTACCAAGGGAGATGACCGTCTTCATTCTGGAACGTCCCGGTTGGTCCATCTTTCCCGATCAATGCCAGTTTGATGGCGATACCAGCGGCTTGTTCAGGTTTGCGCGTTGGAGCAACCACAGCGTCTTTCGTTGCATCCGTTGCTGTATATCCAGGGCAGACGGCATTCACCTTGATGTCCTTCTCGGACAACAGTGTCGCATAAGTGAGTGTGAGTGAATTTACAGCCGCCTTTGAAGCCTGATAGGTCGGCAGAACAAAGGCTGAATACTGCCATGCCTTGTCACTCCGAAGACCAAACGAACCCAGTTCCGAGGAGACATTCACGATGGTCGCAAAGGGCGCTTCTTCGAGGAGCGGAATACAGGCATCCATCAAGCGAAGCGTGCCGACGACATTGAGGGCCAAAGTCTGTTCCATACGCTCAACGAGCGTCAGATCCTGGGCAAAATCTAAACCTATACCGGCATTGTTAACCAGAATATCCAAGCGTCCATAGTCACGCTGGATAAGGCCACAGGCTTTCCACACGCTTGCATCGTCTGTCGTATCAAGCTGGACAGCACGGACATCCAGCCCCTCCTGCCTTAAAGCGGCGCTAACCTCATCCCCCTTTTCCAGATTTCGGCTCCCTAAAAGAACCGTTACGCCTTGCCGCGCCAGACCTTCGGCGATTGCAAAACCGATGCCCCTATTTGCACCACTTACCAGAGCTATTTTTTTCTGATTGCTTGATTGAGACATTGTCAGTCTTCCAGAATGTGATCGGATATGAGCAGCAAATTTGCGGCATATCCTGAAGAAGCGAACCCGATCATAAATGAGCGAGAGCCTTGCGGAATCAGGCTGACAACCCGTATAAAACCTCAAGCTAACTTGAGGTCAAGCGTTAAAATGACAGGACAAAAATCATCTGCGACTTTTCTAACAGTCGGGGAAGTCTCGCGTCGTAGTGGCGTTGCCGTGTCGGCTTTACATTTTTACGAAAGTAAAAATCTAATTTCTTCAATCAGAACACAAGGCAACCAAAGGCGATACGCGCGGGATATGCTGCGGCGAATTGCGCTAATTAAAGCCGCGCAATCCCTGGGTATCTCTTTAGCGGATATTACAGCCATATTGGCTGCGTTTCCGCTCACTGACAAAATTTCCGCCAAAGATATTGATCAAATGGTACGGAAATGGTCTGTAATGCTAGATGAGCGCATTGCAGGACTGACAAAACTCCGTAATCATCTTGATAAATGTATCGGATGCGGATGCTTGTCCCGAACCGATTGCCCCTTGGTCAATCCTTCAGACTGTCTTTCCAAGAAGGGTCGCGGCGCGGTCATTCTCTCCTGATCATTGAGTTCATTACATCAGGGATTTCTTCGCATATAACGCGTCTATTTCTTAACTAAAATACGGCGGATCGGGACGATTACATGGCACGCGAAAACTTGAATGATTTGACCGCTCTGGTCGCTGTTGCACGGGTAAAAAGTTTTACAAAAGCTGCCGCGAAATTAGGCGTATCACAATCGGCACTCAGCCATACCATTCGTCTTTTGGAAGAGCGCCTTGACTTGAGATTGCTGACCCGCACGACAAGAAGCGTTACGCCCACAACTGCTGGACAGCAACTGATCAGCGGCATCGCACCACATTTAGACCAAATAGAAAATCAACTGACATCATTAGGAGAATTAAGAAATCAGGAATCTGGAAATCTTCGAATTACAATGCCCGATGATGCTCTGGCTTACGTTGTCCTGCCTAAGATAAAAGAATTCGTCCAAAAATACCCCAAAATCAATGTGGAATTTGTAGCGGATCTTAAACTTATTGATATTTTTTCTGAAGATTTTGATGGAGCAATTCGACTTGGTGAAAATATAACAAAAGAAATGACATCTGTCCCTATCACACCAGATATTCGTTTTGTTGTGGCTGGATCACCTGAATATTTTTCAAAAAATCCCAAACCGAAACACCCAAAGGATTTATTAAATCATAATTGTCTAACCTTACGGCTTCCAACGCATGGTCGCATTTACGCCTGGGAGTTCGAGAAAAAGGGGAAAGACATAACCGTGAAAGTAGAAGGATCTTTAATTTTTAATAGCATTTTTCCTATTCGAGATGCCTGCCTGGAAGGCTTAGGGTTGGCTCATATGCCTGAAATGGTAGCACGAAAATACATTCAGGAAGGACGCCTCCTGCAGGTTTTAGAAGACTGGTGCCCCTACTGGTCCGGGTATCATCTCTGCTTCCCAAGACACCATGAAAATGTTGCTCCACTTTCTCTTTTTATTGACGAAATGCGCCTTCATAAAAGCAACCGTTGAATTTCAAAAATCTCCCCATTTTCAAGATAAAAATGGGGAGATTTTAAAATTAAGGTTCAAATATTATGTTAGATTTTACTTTAATATGGCGACACGCACTATACTCCGCATTTGTAGATGCGGTTTGCCATTAACGCGCTGAGTGACGCCGCTATAAGAATGAGTGCGCTCACACCAAAAGTCGCACGATAGCCACTTCCGTCGAAGAGAATTCCCCCGCAGGTTGCCCCCATGGTAATAGCCAATTGTACGACCGCAACCATAAGCCCACCTCCTGCTTCCGCATCATTGGGAAGCGTTCTCGCCAGCCAGGTCCACCAGCCAACAGGAGCAGATGTCGCAAACAGCCCCCAGATAGTAAGAATGACGGCAGACATCACGATCGATTTACCCAAGCAAAGAAGCCCGACAGCCAGCAACGCCATAATAAATGGAATGATGATAAGAACCGGATAAACGCTGTTCTTCAACAACCCACCAATCAACAGAGTTCCAACAAGACCGGAGACCCCTATCAGCAACAAAATAAACGACAGAGTAGAGACGTTGACGTGAGCAACAATTTCAAGAAATGGTCTTACATAAGTAAACAGACTAAATTGTCCCATAAAGAAAAGACCTGCTCCCGCCATACCAACGGCGACCAAAGGCTTTTTGAGCAACCTGAAAACGTTTGGTGACGCATGGGTCTTGCCGGACGTCATCGGCGGCAGACTTACCAGTTGCCAAAAGAAAACAATAACAGCAACTGGAACAACACAAAAAAATGCTCCACGCCAACCGATCAGACCGCCAAGAAAACTGCCTGCAGGAGCGGCGATAACGGTTGCCAGGGCATTTCCGCCGTTCAGAATGGCCAGAGCCCGTGGAACATGATGTTCTTCGACCAACCGCATGACTGTAGCAGCCGACATCGACCAAAAGCCGCCAATGACCACCCCGATCAAAGCGCGGCCGAGCATGAAGAGGAGATAATTTGGTGCGACGGACACCACACTCCCCGAAACAATCATCACACCAATTAGCCCTAACAGGAGCCTCTTGCGATCGAGCCCTCTGGTCAGGGAAGATATGAACAGGCTCGTCAATACGGCAAAAGCACCAGAAACTGAAATGGCCTGCCCAGCCTGCCCTTCACTGATCTGTAAATCAGCTGCAATCGGGGTCAAGAGACTGACGGGCATAAATTCTGATGCAATGAGAGCGAATGCGCCGAGAGACATGGCGAGCACGCCACTCCACGAGCCAGATCTCGCTTCTGGCTCCACTTCCACATCAGGTGATATGTCAGATACTTCTTTCATTATACCTCAACTGAGCGGCCCACTTTCGGAATATAAAGGCCATTTTTCTGAATTCATCAGTATTTTTAAGTATATTGTGACCAAAGATAATAAATAATTTTAATCACAATAAAAAACTCATCAAGAATGTGCTGAATAAACCAGATGACGTGCCAGAACTAGACCGTATAATATCATGATCAAAATGAGCAGATTTCATGAATTAGACTAAGATCCCGCCCAGCAGCATTCATGAAATATACTCATCTCTATATTCTAAATATCGCCTCTAAACCCAAGCTTTTTACATCGCTATAATGGTTGAGTCAGGTGTACCAGATGAGTGATTCTCAGCGGCAAGATCACAGCGTATTTTGTTTCTACAAAGCTCGGTGAGACCATCCTACTGCGTAAGTCGGTCTGAATGTGTCACCCACGTTACGGGTTTTCGCAAGAGTTTCATCTCCAGACGGGAGAAAGATAAATATGAAAATACGTCTGACATTTGGAGAACAAGTGATCTTTGCTTCGTTGGAAGACACTCCTTCGGGGAGAGATTTTCTCTCTCTTTTGCCAATGACCTTGATGCTTGAAGATTACAATGCGACTGAGAAGATCTGTGACCTTCCCCGGCATTTGTCGAGCGACAAAGCACCCAAAGGATATGCTCCTTCCGCAGGTGACATTACCTATTATACTCCTTGGGGAAATATCGCCATCTTTTATCGTAATTTTGAATATTCATCTGGTCTCATCAAGCTAGGCCAGATTGAAGACAACCTTGAGGGGCTTGCTCTTACCGGTCACATAAAAATGCAGGTGGAAGCTCTTTAAGCAAAATACATAACACCATTGATGTATTAAGGAATGCACGGGGGATCACCATATGAACCAAAAACAGCTTATTTTATCCTACGTCAGAAGAAAATACGATACGATCCCAGACCATCCCTTTCATTACTTTCCTGACTATATCGCACTCCGGCACGAAGATCGCGAGACGTGGTTTGGACTTATCATGAATGTGCCCCGCCAGACACTCAAGCTGAGTGAAGGCAGGAATGTCGATATTCTCGACGTCAAATGCCGCCCAGAAAATATACAGGATTATCTTACGACAGAAGGAATTGTTCCAGCCTATCATATGAACAAATCCCACTGGATCAGTATCCTGCTGGATGGCAGCGTTTCTGATGCTCTCATCAAAAATCTTATCGACGTCAGTTTCAAACTGACGCTCTAGAGATTTTTTCCCATGCACGAGGCTTCAGACAGACTAAAATCGTAGTCTCTGAACACTCTGTCGATTGCTGCGTGGCAACACTCAAACCGCTTAGGATTACCATAAATGATTAAAGATAAAGTCATCATCATCACGGGCGCATCATCGGGGATCGGCGAAGCCACGGCAAAGCTACTGGCCGCAAAAGGGGCAAAAGTTGTCCTCGGTGCGCGCCGGGAAAGCCTGCTAAAACAGATCGTGACCGACATTGAGAAAGCCGGTGGTCAGGCTGCCTATCAGGTTCTGGACGTCACGAAGCCATCTGATAACGAACGCATCGTACAATTTGCCAAGGACACGTTCGGTCGTGTGGATGTCATCTTCCTGAATGCGGGCCTCATGCCCAACTCCCCGGTTTCGGCACTCAAAACCGATGACTGGAACAGGATGGTCGACGTCAACATCAAGGGCGTCCTGAACGGCGTCGCAGCCGTCATGCCGACTTTTCTGGAGCAGAAATCCGGACAGATCATTGCGACGTCATCCGTTGCCGGCATCAAGGCCTATCCGGGATGCGCCGTCTATGGCGGCACGAAATGGTTCGTGCGCAATTTCATGGAAGTGCTGCGTATGGAGTCCGCATCCGCGAACAGCAACATCCGTACCGCAACGCTCTACCCCGCTGCGATCAACACCGAGTTGCTTGATTCCATAACGGACCGTGCCGTGCAGGAACAGATGCAGGGTCTTTACAAGACGTATGGCATCTCGCCTGATCGCGTTGCCGAAGTCGTTGCGTTTGCCATCGACATGCCGGAAGACACCACTGTCAATGAATTCACGGTCGGTCCTGTAAACCAGCCTTGGTAACAGGCAGGCATAGTGTCAGGCTCGCTCCTTTTACGAGCCTGACATTTCCGCTTCGTTTTTCCGGTTTGAAAATATCCGCGCGTTCACGAGAATAATCATCAACGCCGCAGCGATAAAACTCACGGAAAGCAACGGAATACGAGCAGCCCCGAGGCGGTCAAAAACCAGACCTCCAAGCGCGCCTCCACTGAAAATTCCAGTGTTGTAAACTGTCGTCAACATCGCTGTCGCCAGTTCCGCATGAGCACGCCCGGCAATCCGGGCTGTTGCCGATTGCAGGATCGTTGGCAATCCGCCAAATGAGCACCCCCACAAGAAAATCATCACAACTTCGATTGCCGGGGAACGGACCAAAAACAGGGCCAGAAGCGACACCACCGTCAGTGCAGGCGCCGTAACCGCGACACCAAACGGAGATTTGTCAGTCAGTCGCCCTACCGTCGTCACTCCTATCAGGGCGCCACTCCCGAAAAGCAGCAAGGCCTCGGTCGTTCCATGCGTCAAACTCAGCATTCCGGCAAAAGGTGCGATATAGGTGTAAAGAGCATAATGCGCGATGATGCCCAGCAGCGTCACCAGCAACACCTGCCGCATTCCCGGAATACGTGCGGCATGTTTTATGGAAGACGCCTGCTCTTCCTTCAGGCTGGAAACAGACGGAAGAATAACCAGCATCCATGCGACAATGCCGAGCGCCACAGCCGACAGCAACGCGTAACTGACGCGCCAGCCCAACACTCCCCCCATCATGGTCCCGAGAGGCAAGCCCGCGACCATGGCAACCGTGCTCCCCACAAGCGTCATTGCAACGGCCCGCCCGACATTTCTGCCGTCGCTGATCCTGACTGCGAACCCGATCACGACAGGCCATGCAACGCCCGCCGCAAGACCAGCAATGATCCTTGCTGCCACTGTAAGAGCATAAGACGCTGACAGCGCCGTCACACTGTTCGCCAGCGCAAAACAGAAAAGCAGGCCAATCAGGAGAGGTCTACGTGGAAGGCCTCTGGTCAGCGCCACGACTGGAATGGCAGCCGCCGCGGAAGCCAGTGCATAAACAGAGACCAGCAGACCAATCGCAGAGGGCGCGACATCAAGATCCTGCGCCATCGCCGGCAGGACACCCGCCGGCATGGTCTCGGTCACAATCATCAGAAAAGCTGTCGTCGTCAGCGGGAGCAGAGCGCCAATCCGCATTCGACCACCGGGAAAGTCATGATCCAGTCGGGCGTTGGGGGATGTTGTCACACTCTGGTTTTTCCTGAACGAAGGGCCATTACGTAGGGGCTGATGGCTCCTGGATGCTTTGTGCCCTGATAAACTCGGCGAGGACACGGGCTGAGGAAATCGCCCGCGGCCAGCCAATATAGAACGAAAGATGCGTGACAAGTTCGGAAAGTTCGTCCCGCGTCACGCCCATCCTGACGGCTTTTCCAAGATACATCGCCAGAAACTCATTCTGCCCGGAGCCAATCATGGCACTGACAGTCACGAGATTTCGGTCTCTTGGCGTCAGGCCAGGACGCAACCACACGTCTCCATACAGCAGATTGTTCGTAATCTCGACAAGGCCCGGCGCAACCGTCCCGAAACGCTCCTGAAGCAGGGCAACTCGGGCCGCATCCCCCGGAAGCGCCTCATCAACCGACAACAGATCCGGACTCACGGGCGGCAACTGATCCGCTGACACGCCGCGTTGCGCAAAAATCCCCTTCAGGGAAACAACCGCATTAAACGCCGTTGACCACCCCGCATAAAAAGCGACATGCGTGATGAGTTCAGACAGTTCACCTGGTGTCACCCCACTGTCGAGCGCCCTGGTGAAATAATGCGCGAACCCGATTGTCCGCTCCCCAGCCACGAGAGCGGAGACGGTCACGAGACTTCGGTCACGTGCGGAAAGACCGGAGCGCGCCCACAGATCCCGAATGATTGCGGTTTCCGTATAATGCGCCAGAGCAGGAGCCACACCGCGCACATCTTCCAGCGTCAGAGACGGAGTATTGGACATCGTCTTGCTTCCTCCATGACACCGCTCGAAGCGAAAGAGACGATGCTCTTCCGCTGCCGCATACGCGGCATAGCCGAGCGTTCCAAAAGTTACTTGCTCTGTGTTGAACCCGAGACAAAGCGCTGGGTGATTTCTACCACGCGCTGCCCAAGATGTGCCGCTGTGTCGAGATCGCTCTTGATCGGCGTCACATCCGGGGCCTGATCATTGTTGGACTGCGCCATGGCGCCCAACCAACTACCATGGCGATTCAGGTCGTTCACGCTACCAGTACTGGTGCTATTACCTGGCATCAGGCCGAGATTGACCCACGTCATGCCATGCTGGGCAGCGAATAGCGTGAGAGAAACCAATGAGTTGAGTTTGTCGCCATGCTGGGCGCCCGAGTTGGTGAACCCCGCCGCAATCTTGTTAAGCCACTTCTGCTCAAACCACGCAGTTTTGGTGGAAGCTTCCATGAATTCTTTAAATTTCGCGCTGATCGCACCGTTATAGGTCGGCGAACCAAAGATAATCGCGTCACTGGCTTCCAGCGTGTCCCAGGGAATCTCTCCGTCACCGATCGAAATCAACTTCACATCGGCGCCTGCCACGCGACGCGCGCCTTCCGCAACCGCTTCTGCCTGCCTGGCAGTATGGCCGTAACCACTGTGATATACGATAGAAATCAGCATGATAGATAATCCTGCACTATGTTTTTGCCGCAGAGGGCGGGCAAAGAGCGACACTCTTCCGACCAACTCCACACTGGGCCTCGGTAAGTTTATAATGTAGAATTATATGAGCGTGTGGCGAAATATATTCCCATAATATGAGCGTATAATTCTACAATAAGGGTACCATGCACCACCGCCTTGAAAATATATCCGTCTTTGTCGAAGCCGTTGAGGCAGGCGGTTTCTCCCGCGCGGCAGAACGTCTCGGTCTGTCGCGCTCTGCTGTGGGAAAGGCCGTGGCACGACTGGAGGAACGGCTTGACGCCAGGCTCTTCAACCGGACGACGCGCGTTCTCACCCTGACCGAAGAAGGGCAGATTTATTACGATAAATGTCGACGCGCCCTTAAGGAATTACGCTCGGGAGAAGAACAGCTCCACGCGGGTCGTACCGACGTTGCTGGCAAGGTTCGCATGTCGATGCCAATCTTGTTTGGTCGTCATTGTGTCACACCGATTCTTTTGGAACTGGCTCGCCAATATCCCAATCTTGATCTTGATTTGCGCTTCAGCGATCTCCTTGTGGACGTGATAGGAGAAGGTTTTGATCTGGCAATCCGCCAAGGTCCGATCGCAGATGGAAGCGGATTGCGCATTCGAAAAATATGCAGTCAGAATAAAATTGTTTGTGCTGCACCGTCATATTTTTCCGAACGTGCCAAACCTCAAACAATTCATGATCTTGAGATGCACGATGCCCTGGTTTACTGGCGTTCAAACAGGCTTTTTCCGTGGCAGTTAAGGGATCTGGACGGCAATCTACAGAACTGTAAATTAAAGTGGCGTCTTCAGTTCGACAATCTCGAGGCGATTGTCGATGCTGCCGTTGCAGGACTAGGGATTGCGTGGTTGCCTGACTGGCTTATCAGACCTCATCTGAATGATGGTCGCCTTCTCTCTCTCCTGGACGGATTTCCCTCTACTGCTGTTGACACGTTCGCTGTCTGGCCAGAAACGCCAACATTACCCAAACGCCTGCGTGTAATTGTCGATACTTTGGCTGAAAAATTGCCCGGTATCAGTCAAGAAGATCCGATGCCCCACTAATGTAATTGAGTAAAAATGGCCCTGTGTAAGGATGCTTTAAACCATACACAGTTTACTCACACTCATGAGAATACCTCATGACCATGTATATAATGAAAGGGCTAATCCCTGCCTGGGAAAAGGGCTATCTTTTCCCTCATTAGCGCCTTCATCAAGAGCTGATCGATAGACAGAGCTGTTTCAACGGATAATGGGCGGCCCAAATAGTTACCTGAAAGGTCGCTTCAGGCTCCTGTCATTCGAAAACAGAAAAGAATTTACAGCGGTAACGAGGCGCGACCACACACGGAAGGATTGACCATGCACTATACATATCTTGGTCGGACAGGTCTGAAAGTCAGTAAGTTCTGTCTGGGCACCATGAATTTCGGTATGGTTACGGATGAGCCAACGGCTTTCACCATCATGGACACTGCGCTGGACTCCGGGATCAATTTCTTCGACACCGCCGACGTTTACGGTGGGCCACAAACACCGGACATGGCACAGGGTTTTGGCACATCCGAAGAGATCATCGGCAACTGGCTCTCAAAAGATACAAGTCGCCGGAACCAGATCGTCCTGTCCACCAAGGTGTACCAGCCGATGGGTCTGGGTCCGAACGACAAATATCTGTCAGCCTATCACATCAGAAAGGCCTGTGAGGACAGCCTGCGACGCCTCAAGACAGATCATATCGATCTGTATCAGATGCACCACATCGATCACCGGACGCCCTGGGAAGAAATCTGGCAGGCAATGGAACTGCTCGTTCAGCAGGGCAAAGTAATTTACGTCGGCAGCAGCAATTTCGGCGGCTGGCACATTGCCACCGCACAGGCCGCGGCCAAGGCCCGGAACTTCATGGGGCTGGTCTCGGAACAGAGCCTGTACAACCTGACCGCCCGCATGATCGAACTTGAGGTCATTCCCTCCTGTCGGCACCATGGTCTCGGCATCATCCCGTGGAGCCCACTTGGCGGCGGTCTGCTCGGTGGCGTTCTGGGCAAAGAAAGCGGGACGCGCAGAGCCAGCAAACTCAAGGAAATCGAGAAATACCGACCACAGCTTGAAGCCTATGAATCCCTCTGCGCGGAACTTGGCGAACAGCCCGCTGACGTCGCACTGGCCTGGCTGCTCCACAACCCTGTCGTGACAGCCCCAATCGTCGGCCCCCGCACGCAGGAGCAGTTGGCAAGCAGTCTTAAAGCACTGGACGTTAGTCTCTCTCCAGACACATTGAAGCGTCTGGATGAAATCTGGCCCGGCCCCGGCGGTGAAGCACCCGAAGCTTACGCCTGGTAACAACCGGCCCTCTTCCAACTGCTACTTCCCCCTGACACCAGCACGCCTGCCTGTGTCAGGGGGATCATACCCTTTTATAGACTTCTCGATGCGGCATCGAGCTGATCGAATTCTTCATCCGAAAGCGTGATCGCAGCCGCAGCAACGTTCTCTTCCAGATGGCTGACACGGCTAGTTCCCGGAATGGGCAACATCACGGGACTACGCTTGAGGAGCCATGCCAATGCGATCTGACCCGGTGTCGCAGCATGTGTTCTTGCAATGCTATCGACAATCCCGCCCGGCTTTGCCAGTTCGCCGGCCGCCAGAGGAAACCAGGGCATAAAACCGATGCCATTGGCTTCACAGTATTCCAGCACATCTTCGTCCGCACGGTCGGTCAGATTGTACCGGTTCTGAACAGTAGCGACCGGGAATATCTTTCTGGCAGCCTCAATCTCCGCGACCGATACCTGACTCAGCCCGGCATACCGGATGAAGCCCTGATCGATAAAGGAGCGAATGGTCTCAAACTGTCCCTCTGCGGGAAGTTTAGGATCAATCCTGTGAAGCTGCCAGAGATCGATCCGTTCAACCTTCAGCCGCCGAAGGCTCAGACGAACAGCCTGCCCGAGATAGTTTGGGTCCCCGACCTGCGGCCATTGTCCTTCCGTCCGGCCAGGACGAACCAGACCGCCTTTCGTCGCAATGGTCAGGCCCCTGTAAGGCGCCAGAGCCTCGGCAATCAGATCCTCGCTGACGAAAGGGCCATAGCTGTCCGCGGTGTCGATGAAATTGACACCGATTTCCGGCAGGCGGCGCAAGACGCGCAGGGTCTCTTCCCGATCTTCAGGCTCTCCCCACACACCCGGTCCGGTAAGGCGCATTGCACCAAACCCTAGACGATGAACGGAAATTTCTCCGCCTAGCAGGAACTCTCCGGAAAGACTGGCATTAATTCGTGTCATGTCGGCATCCTTCATCACGCATTCGGCACCTGCACTCGGGCATCATAACACTCGTTTCTTTCAATCCCCGAGAAATTCAACGAGTTTTCAAAATAACCGGACTGCTGCTGGCAGGAACGGTCTGCTCCCTGAGTTTTTTCACATCCGGCTTCATCACGGGAGACTGCCGGTTTCCCCACGAGGATCGGATAAAAGTCAGCACATCTGCGATTTCCCCGTCGGAGAGCTGCTCGCGATATGACGGCATTCGGTAGGAATCCGGCACACCGGCCGCGACGACACGGCCAGACCCGTTGAGTGTGACGTTGATGGAAGAGGAACTGTCCGGCACCAGAGACGAAGCTGCTCCTGCCAGCGGAGGAACCCACTGCCCCTGCCCGCGCCCATCCGTGCCATGACAGAAACTGCACTTTGCCATATAGGTCTGCGCGCCCGGGATACCCTGCCGTCCGGCGGGTTGGACAACCGCAGCCTGTGTCGGCTCATACTGCCACGGCGTTCCGTCATGTTGCGCGTTGCCAGGCAGAGACTTGAGATAATGCGCAACTGCCCGCAGATCATCATCCGAGAAAACTGCGTCGAGTTGTTGAAAGCCTCCGTCATGGAGCCGAACACGACGGCATGTTCGTTCCGGCCGGTCTTGAGAAAACGGAAGATATCGTCCTCGCTCCACCGACCCAGACCCGTGTTGGCATCGTTGCGCAGGCTGGGCGCAAACCAGCCATCAATCAGAGCGCCGGAGACAAAGGCCGCACTATGACTGTCTGTCCCCTTTTCGTTGAAGGCCAGACTTCGCGGCGTATGACAGGCCCCGCAGTGCCCCGCCCCTTCAACAAGATAGGCCCCCCGGTTCCATTGGGCATCTTTCGACGTGTCCGGGCGATAAACGTCTGACGGGGCAAAAACCACATTCCAGAAAGCCAGAGGCCAGCGCATGTTCAGCGGCCAGGGGATCGTGCTTTCACGGTTTTCCTGATGAACGGCTGGGACGCCCTTCATGAAATAGGCATAAAGCGCTTTGACATCATCGTCAGAAAGCTTGGCATAGGACGGATAGGGCATGGCCGGATAAAGACGGTGCCCATCCTTTGCTACGCCGGAACGAAGCGCCCTGTCGAAATCCGCCAGCGTATAGGCACCGATCCCCGTCTCACGGTCAGGCGTGATGTTCGTGGCGAAGATTGCGCCCATCGGCGTCACCATCTTTAGGCCCCCGGTATAGGCTGCCCCACCCGGCACACTGTGACAGGCGACGCAATCCGTCAGACGGGACACATACTCCCCTCGTGCCACGAGTTGCGCCGACGGCTCCCCCTGAGAACCGGTTTTCTCAAAGGACGACGCAGGGAGACGGGTCACGAACCATGCCGTTCCCGCAGCCAGAACAGCCGACGCAGGGATCACGACTGCGAAAATTTTCTTCAGGCGGTTAGTCATGTTCAGTTCCGCACTCTTTCTGCTGCACGCGGGACGTGCCAGACGACGATCAAAGTCTCAGCTTGCAAAGTCATGACGTGACAGCGGCATGCTTCGGATACGCCGCCCGGTCAGGGTCGAAACCGCGTTCGCCACCGCGGGTGGGATGGCAGGCAGCGGTGGCTCCCCGACGCCACCCATCTTCTCGCCACTCTCGACAATTTTCACATGCACACGAGGCATCTGATTCAAAGCGAGAATTGGGTAGCCATCATAGTTCCGCGCACGCGGCATACCGTTCTCGTAAACAGTCTCTTCAAGAAGCACCTGAGACAGTCCGAGAGCTATGGCTCCATTGACCTGCGCTTCCACAATCGCGGGGTTCACGACCTTTCCAGGGTCGATGGTTTCCCAGACCTCGTGCACCCTGACACGCCCGTTTTCGAGCGACACTTCCGCAATCGCCGCAGCTTCAGACCCGAAAGGTGACGCCATGCCAATCCCGCGCGCGCGGCGTGAACCATCTGCAGCCGTAAACGGGCCACGCTTCCAGCCACCGGACAGATCTGCGACCGCCCTGAGCAAAGTCGTCAGGCGCCTGTTGTCCCGGAGCAGGTGCAACCGAAGCTCGTAGGGGTCCTGATGTCCCTTGTCCGCAAGTTCGTCCAGAAATGTTTCATAAAGAAAATCATTCATGGAATTCCCGACGGAACGCCAGTATCCCAGCGTCGCCGGATTTCTGACGAACAACTGGGCGATCCGACGGTCGGGAATATCGTAGGCCTTGTTGGTCAGTCCTTCGAGGGCTGTCGGGTCAAGGTCTTTTCCACGTTTCGTTCCGAGACCTTCCGTGGCTCCTTCGGTGGCGCTGACGACGTCAAGCGCAACAGGACGACCAGTCGCATCAAGCCCCGCACGGAACCGCACGGCCGCCATGGGGCGCAGGGCATCACGCAGGAACTCTTCCTCACGGGTCCAGATCAGCTTGATGGGCCGACCCGTCGCTTTGGCGAGCGCAATAGCCTGCGGATAGGGGCTACCATGGTCGTAAAGGAAATGACGTCCAAAAAACCCACCCAGTAATGGCGAATGAATCGTGATCTTTTCGGCATCCATCCCGGTGCGTCTGGCCATATCGGCACGGAACATGTCGGGCGCCTGATTGGGGAGCCAGATGTCGAGTGTTCCATCGGAATTATACCGTGCCAGTGCGGAAGGAGGCTCAAGCTGCCCGTGGTTCACGTACTGGCTGAAATACGTTGCCTCGACGACTGTATGGGCGTTTTTCAGCCCACGGGTCACATCACCTTTGGTTTCCGCGTTCTCTTCTTTCCCGGATACTGTCGCAAGATGTTTCCTGAACTCTTCCGTCGAAAAATCCACTGGCATCACACGAATGTCTGAGGCTGCCCCCGGTTCAGCCTCGACCCAGTTCACCAGCAGAGCTTCAACCCCGCGTTTGGCATGCCACCACCGCTCGGCCACGACCGCCACCGCCCCCAGCAGACGATGAACGGAGTGAACACCCTTCATCTGGCGCACCTGTTCTTCGTTGCGGATGGAACCAACCGTCATGCCAAGACGCGGCGCGTGCTGGACCGCTGCGTGCAGCATGCCATCAACCCGCACATCAATTGCGTAGTCGACCTTGCCTGTCGATTTCTCGTAGATATCCAGCCGCTTGACCGATTTGCCGATCCAGCGGAACTGCGACGGATCTCTCAGCTTTACGCTGGCCGGATCAGGCACCGGGAGATCCATGGCCACATGCGCCAGTTCTCCATAATTGACCGTTCGGCCCGATGCGACATGAACGACCTGTCCCGGCTGAGTGGTCAGCTCTGACACGGGAACACCCAGATGCTGCGCCCCGGCCTGAAGCAGCATCTCACGTCCGAGCGCACCGAGACGCCGCATGGCCGGATAGCCGTTCCGCACCGACATGCTCCCGCCCGTGATGCGCATACCGCTATCCATCACAGCGTATTCATCCCCTGCCGGGGCATTTTCAACAAGGAAAGTCGAAGGGTCCGCGTCCAGTTCCTCGCCGACGATCTGCGCCATGGCAGTAAACGTTCCCTGGCCGCCTTCAATGAAGGGGCTTTGCAGGCGCACTGTATTATCCGGACGGATTTCCAGGAAGGCTGGGACCTGTGTTCCCCGATATTTTGGTCCCTTCGCGGCCTGGGCACGCGCCTGTCGGGTCGGCAGGCCGAAACCCAGCACGAATGCGCCCGTTGCTGCCCCTGCCGATGTCAGCATAAAGCGCCGTCTGGACAGATTGACCGGACCCTGCTGCATCAGGGGAGCATCATCAAAAAGACCGTTCACCATTCTTACGCTCCCCCGTCCGTTGAACTGGACGCCAGATCATGAATAGCGGCACGAATGGCGTTATAGGTTCCGCAGCGGCAGAGATTGACCATCGCTGCGTCGATATCGGCATCCGTGGGGTGGGGAACCTGCCTGAGCAGTGAGGTCGCAGCCATGACCTGCCCGGACTGGCAGTAACCACACTGCGGCACCTGATGTTTCACCCATGCAGCAACCACACGCTTGCCAAGATCATCCTGCTCGATCGCCTCGATGGTCGTGATCGACGCTCCTGCCACTTTTTCAACAGGTGTCACGCAGGACCGCACGGCCTGTCCGTCGACCAGCACAGTGCAGGCCCCACACTGCGCCAGCCCACAGCCATACTTGGTGCCCGTCATCGCAAGGTCGTCGCGCAGAGCCCAGAGCAAGGGAGTATCAGGTTCGACATCCACATGGTGCTGAATACCGTTGATGTTCAACTCCATGTAAACCTCCCATTATTGATTTTGTACAAAATCATTATGAATGGTGACGTAATTCACCAATCCAGATTTTTGTTTTCAGTCCATTCAACGGCGTGAACTCTTATGTTATTATTTTTCAAAATAGAAAATTAGCCCTAATTTAATGCATATAATCATGAGCGCAGCACATAAATGTATAACGATTTGAAGCTGTAAAACTTAAGGAATTCTATGTCTTCCCAAGAACTGGGCTTTGAATTGAAGTGAAGTCTGTGCCCTGAAAACTGACAGTAAAAAAATACCCAGGATCATGTCATCGGGATCCTGAAGGGGATCAGGCATGTTCTGCGGGTACATATTTATGCCGCAGGCTCAGGACCAGAGATACAATGTTTATACGTGGCAATCAAAATACGACGGAATAGTGGAATGACCGCTTAACGTTTTCTGTGAAGAGCTTGCTAGCGGTCTGATCACTGGAGACACTGACGGCAAAACACTCGCAGCACCCGGTGTGCACCGAGAAGCTATGATCTGTGCTCCCCGGGTAAAACGTATTCGCCATTCACTCACCGGTTGACCCGCTTCTTAAGTGGCTTCTCGTGCCTATTCTAGGTTGGCTCCAGAACTCACGCAGACGTGAAAACCGACAAAAATGCGCCTGATTACCTTTCCGACTGTTTCCTATGTGCATCCTGCGCGTGGATTTTAGGCACGAAAAAACCCGCCGATGAAGGCGGGTTTTAATTTGTGATATCAATCACTTAATTCGTGGTTGCGGGGATAGGATTTGAACCTATGACCTTCAGGTTATGAGCCTGACGAGCTACCGGGCTGCTCCACCCCGCGGTT